>JABFSR010000209.1 GCA_013140495.1 Verrucomicrobiota bacterium | reverse complement strand
GACTGGAAGCATCTCTTGCAACATGCTGAAAAGCCTGGGCAGCACCACGGTCAAAAGCACTGTTACCGTCAACACGCCAAACCCCAAAACAAAAATCGGATAAGAAACCGCCGCCACGACTTCGCTCCGAACCTCATCCTCATGCTCCAACAAGTCGGCCAGGTCGGTCATGACTTTTGGAAGAACGCCAGCCTCTTCGCCAACGCGCACCATGCTCACATACAATTGGCTGAAGACTCGCGGATGTCCTTCCATCGCGGTGGAAAGCGCCACCCCTTTTCGCACTGCTTCCGAGATTTGCAGCACGACTCCCTTCACGGCGGGGTTTTCCTCCTGCTCGCCCAAGCCCTCCAATGCCTGTGGAATCGGGATGGCGGCGGCCAGCAACGTGCCCATCTCCCGGGTAAACGCCGTGACTTCTTTCCGTCGAATTCGCGGGCTAAATCGGATTCTCGCGTCTTCAGGATTTTTGATTTCGTTGACCGCGACGGTGGCATGACCGAAGGCGTCAGCGGCTTCCAGCAGCGATGGAAAAAGTCCGCGTTTCCCCAACAATTGAAGGGCGGCCTTGCGATCCTCCGCCTCAATCACTCCTTTGACCGGAGCACCGTTGACCTCGACCGCCTGGTAACGAAACGCGCTCATTCCAGCACGTCTCCCGATGAGACTCGGAGGATTTCTTCCAGTGAGGTGATGCCCTCGGAAGCTTTTTTCAATGCATCCTGGTGCATCGTCACCATGGATTTCTGTGCGGTGTTTTTGAGTTCCGCGTTCGACCGTTTTTGAAGGATCAATTCCCGCAGCTCGGGATTGATCGCCAACAATTCAAAAATACCGATGCGCCCGCGATAGCCCGTGCCGCGACATTCTTCACATCCTTTGCCGACATAGTACGAGCCATCCAAGCGTCGCGCACCCAACGCTTCCAACTTATCACGCAGACTCGGAGCAACGGGCGACCCCATCTGGCAGTGAGGACAAATTCTGCGAACCAGCCTTTGCGCAAGGACTCCCTCCAGTGAGGAGGAAATCAGGAATGGCTCAACCCCCATATCAATGAGGCGGGTCACGGCGCCGGTGGAATCGTTCGTGTGCAGTGTGCTGAACACCTGATGGCCTGTGAGCGCCGCGCGAATGGCAATCTCCGCCGTCTCCGAATCGCGAATTTCCCCCACCATCACCACGTCGGGGTCCTGGCGCAAGATGGAGCGCAGTCCCGTCGCAAAAGTAAAATTCCGGCTTGGCCGCACCGGAATCTGAGCCACGCCCGGAAGCTCGTACTCAACCGGGTCTTCAATCGTCAGAATCTTGAGCTCTGGTTTGTAGATGCCCTGGAGAATCGCGTACAGCGTCGTGGTCTTGCCACTGCCCGTAGGGCCGGTCGTCAGGAAAAGTCCATGAGGTTTTTCCACCAAACGCGATAACAGAGCCGAGCGCGCTTCATCCAGACCCAGTTCCACCGCCGTCAGCAGTTTGGTGTTTTTTTCCAGCAACCGCATGACGAGACTTTCGCCGTAAATCGTCGGCATGGTGCCCACCCGGATATCCACGCGCACTCCGCGGTGGTTGATTTGGATATGACCATCCTGCGGCATGAACCGCTCTGCAATGTTCATGTCCGCCATTATCTTGATGCGCGACACCAAAGCGGCGTGCAATTGTTTCGGTGGTGGCGGCTTCTCCTGCAACAAACCGTCCACGCGGTACCTTAATTGCAGCGTGGTCTCAAACGGAACCAGATGAATATCACTGGCCCGTTCCTTGAGGGCTGTGGAAATGATGAGGTTGACGAGATTGATGACCGTCGGCTCATTGGCCATCACCTCGATGTCATGCAGATTCTTGCTCTCGACGGTCGCCGCTCGTTCGGGGTTCAGGTTTTCAACCATCTGCTCCACTGTGACCTGATAACATTCGGCAATCTTCTCTGCCACCTGCGCACTTGCGAACTCCGACTCCTCCACTTCCAAACCACTCAAGAGCCGGATGTCATCAATCACCCGCTGGTTGCCCGGTTCAGCCGTGGCTATATGAAGGATGCCGTTGCAAAGCTTGAAAGGCAGCACGCGGTAACGCTTTACAAAATCGGCTGGTAATGCGCGGAGCGCTTCCGGAGAGATCGTGAGTTTGGCCAGAGCGCCGCCTTGACCGTTCTCGCCGAAGTGACGGGAGTTGTCGTCAGCCTCCTGCAAGGCCGGACCACCATTGTCCTGCAATTCTGTTTGAGGTTTGATCATGATCCGCCCTCCACGAGAGCGAGCTGTCTCACATTGGTTTGGTAGTGCCTAAGAGCCTAGTAACCACTGTTTTTCTGGTCAAGCAACTTCCAGCCAACACAAAGGAGCTAAATGTTAAACAACTCACAATGATAATCGTTTCAAAAAAACTGCAGCGCCGAAAGTTCCCGCAGGTTGAGCAATGGATCCAACCATGATCACTCCGGTGTCAAATGGAGCAGGGGAAACACGCAATCCCTGTTGCGTATCTGCTGAGTAACAGGACATCTCAGCCACGTTCAAGTTTTCGGACCGTGCGGGCAAGCCGTGGTCTTCTTTTGTCCAATCCACGATAAGGCTGATGAAATTCCTGATGAAATTCCTTGACTAAAAATGCAAAACGCGTTGATCTCTAGCCAGCCCCGGTTTGGACAGTCAGTTTGATGTTTGGAGAGGAACTGTGGGTTGAAGCAATCAGGCAGATTTGAAGTTATGCGGGGCAATGCGGTCAAAAATCAGTACCAATTGGAGGCGCTCGAACCCCGTGTTCTGCTCTCTGGTCAACCCATCTTGGTCGCTCCGATTACTGCGGCTTCTGCTTCTGAAGTGATTGTCGCCTCCGCCCAAAATCCAATTTCAACGGAGACCCCGGTCGGGGCGGCGGCTCAAACTAATTCGCTTTTCGACGGTGTTGAATTACAACCTCTGGCGTCTGATTCTACTTCTGCGCCGGATGCTGTGCCGACCGGTGCTGAAGTATCGCCGGAAGCCGCTTCGGCTCCGGTTGGCGCTACTGGCACTGTTCCAGGTTCGGGTGTTGCCGCCCAGAATCCACCATCGCAGCCAGGTAGGGCAACGGACTCAGGTTCAGTTCCGGGTCAACTTACGGAGACGCTTCATGTGGCAAATGCGCCGCCAACATCAACTGCTTCGGATGCGGGATTAACTATTACGCCAGGTCAGCTCATCTTTCTTAACTTCGATGGGGCGTTCGGTGTCACGTATCACGGCCCGGCGACTGTTTATGGCATCAACGAAGAAGGTTTCTCCGCGACGGCTAACCTTGCGGGTAAAGAGAGTTTGATCATCGGGGCAGTGCTCGCGGCACTCGAACAGAGTTTCGCCGGAAGAAGCGTGGTGTTCACCATCACCCAACCCAAGGCGGGGACAGATTACTCGACCATTTACATTGGAGGCGACGGTTCGGCCTTTACGCAGTACGGGATGTTCTACGGTTTGTCTGAGAAGCAAGATGTCGGCAACCAAGACCACACCGACATTGCTTTCGTTTTTAGCAGCAACCTTCCGATCACGGCGGATACGGCCGCCGACTATGCCAAGGGGCTCGCGGGTTACGTTGAGCATGAAGCCGGGCATCTGATCGGCTTGGCGCACGCGCACACCGTCCACACGGATGACGTCAGCGACATCTTCGCGGACGTCGCATGGAAACCTTACTCGCATGTGGAAATTGCCCGGGACGTGCGGACTGACATCCTCGACAACGGCAAACTGACCATCGCTGGCCATGAGTATGACGTGAATCCCAAAATTCTGGCCGCCGTCCGGGATTACGAGGCGTTCTATTTTGCCGGGGCGGTCGGGCCGGATGGATTTCCGGATTTGGTGATGGGGCAGGGGGTCATTCATCCGACGGACACCGGAACCTGGCTCACGCGCGTGTTGGACATGGCTTGGGCGGCGCAGTCGGATTCCTCCTTCACCGCTGTCGAGAAATCGCAAATCCTAGCTTGGTCCTATGGCTTCCTTACCCATGCGGCTGGCGACCTTTGGGCCCATACCTTGGTCAACGAATTCTCGGAAGGGGTCTTTCCGGATGTGACCGACATCCTTGCTTCGCTCAATTCGGATCAGAGGGATTTTGCCAACTTCGTGCGCCACTTCCTGGTGGAGGCCTACATGGGCGACGCCACCACGGGCTTCGACGGTAATGGGGATGCGCTGGCCAGAACCCCAGCGCCCGGCGGTGATTTAAGCGACGACAGCACGCCGGGGATTCAGTTGGACGCGCCCACCCGGTTCATTTACGAGACGCTGATCCGACCCTTCCCCGAAGATCCAACGCACATCGCGGACACCTTGACCGTGGCGATCACGGTGGATGCTGGAAGTAAGACCTTCACTTGGTCGGATGGCAGTTTCTTGGAAAAAGGATTTGCCGTCGGTCAGAAAATCACCGCCACCGGGTTCGCGGCTAACAATAACACGTTTCACGTCGCGGCCATTTCGGCCAACGGAAAAACCCTGACCGTGGTCGAGTCGCTCGCTGCTGGAGATGCGACGTCCACTGGCGACGAGCAGTTGTTTACCGCTGTGCCAAAAACCGGGAAGCTGGTTCTGGGGGTAAACGTCGCTGCCAATACCTTCACGCGGTCCTCCGGCAGTTTTGTTACCGACGGATTCGTGGTGGGTCAGAGATTCGCCGCTTTCGGCTTCAACTCCAACGATGGCGATTACCGGGTGGTCGAAGTCACCGCCACGAGCCTGAAGGTGGATCGCACTTTGGTGACGGAGTCCGCGGGTAGCGGGGATGAGCAACTCGTCGCGCAAGGTAATCGCGGCAAAGCCATCAACGCATTCTTCAGCTTGAGCAATACCCTGCAGGATCTGGCGGCGGGTTTGCCGGGGGTGGCGCCGGCGGATTTTGGCGCGCTGTCGGGCACGATGCTTGATCGCATCGTCACCGGGACCGCCTCGACACCCGAGGAGTTGGCCTCGTTCGCGAAAGGCTATTTGCTCAATTGGGCCGCCGACATCAATGACGGATTGCGCTATTGGTCGGATATGGGGCTGGCGTTGAGCAAGGCGTTGTTTGACCCGCAGAGTCGCCGCGATCTGCAGAACGAGATTGGCGTGAAGTATGGCGCTGACACCTTCGACAATACCGTCCGGGCGCAGAAGGAGCATGGGGTCGGCGTTCTTGATGTTTTCTTGAAAGAGCTGGACGATCCGAACAATGACGGCGAGATCAACGAGTCCTTCGTCAACAATCATCTGCTGCCCATGCTCGGTTTGCCACGCGAACTTGGATTCCTGCGCGAGGTGCTGAGTTCCCTCGGCAATGCGATTGACGCCGCGCTGGCCCCGCTCGACATCGTGTTGAACCCGATCCGCGCGGGTGTGGCCGAGATCAAGGAGGTTGCCAAGAATTTTATCAAGAAGCAGATCGAGGATCGCTTCGGCTTCAGTTACACCGTGTTCGACTTTCTGACGAACACGGCGGCCAA
>JABFSR010000226.1 GCA_013140495.1 Verrucomicrobiota bacterium | reverse complement strand
CTGGGATCCGCAGATCATCCGGTTCGGTTTCGGCCTCGCAAATCATCAGGCATTGTTTGTTCGCAAACGCACCTATGACAAACTCGGCCTGCTGCGCCACAAGGATTTCAAAAACTGCTGCGACTATGAATTTCTAGTCCGCCTTGCCCACAACAAATGTCGCGTCGGCCATATCCGCGAATATGTTGTGCGCTACCGTTACCACCAGTTCGGGCAATCGGCGGACCAGCGCATAGTGGCGAACATGCACCGCGAGTCAGAAGCCATTCGCAAGGAATACGGTGTGCCTGTCGGTTTTGTCGGCAAGCTGCTCGGTAGATACGCGCGCCTGAAACGTCAGGTGGAAAAACTTTTCATCCTCGGCAAGATTGACCTCGTGCCGGGACAGGTTCGCCTTGCCCGCCACATGCGCGAGAAAACGACATTTTCCTCCAACATCGGCCTCGACAAGATCGGCAAGGCGTAGATTCAGCGCGGGTCAACCTCGAAACCCTGTTCGCGATAACGCTGCAACTTGTAGAGCAACGCGCGCCGGCTGATACCCAGCGCCTTCGCTGTTTCCGTGCGGTTATGTTGATGTTCACGCAAGGCTTGTAGAATCGCCGCGCGTTCAATCTCCTCCAACCCGTGCGTTTCATGCGTGTCCATGATCGGCGGTGTCCCAGCTTCGCCGCGGACGCGTGATGGCAGGTGTTCCGGCAGGATCACTTCACCACGCGAGAGCAGCGCCGCGCGTTCCATCGAATTGCGCAACTCCCGTACGTTGCCCGGCCAGGCATAACGCGAAAGGCAGGCTGCTGCGCCCGACGACAGCCGTGACTTGCCCTGGCTGAATTCCGTTATGAACTGGTTTGCCAGCGGTAAAATATCCTCCACGCGCTCGCGCAATGGCGGGATGTTCAGCTCCACCACATTCAAACGGTAGAACAAATCCTCGCGGAATTTTCCCGCCCTTACGCGTTCTTCGAGATTGTGATTCGTCGCTGCCAGAATCCGCGCGTTGGTTTTTAATTCCACACTCGAACCCACGCGACTGAACGAGCCGCTCTGCGTCACCCGGAGCAGTTTCGCCTGTAACGGCGGCGACATGTCCGCTATTTCGTCGAGAAAGATCGTTCCACCCTCCGCCGTCTCAAACCGTCCGATACGTTGCGCCGACGCGCCGGTGAAAGAGCCTTTTTCATGGCCGAACAATTCCGTTTCAAGAAGGGTCTCGGGGATCGCGGCACAATTCACCTTCACCAGTGGGCCCGCTGCACGCAGGCTCCATGCGTGGATCACATCCGCAAGCACTTCCTTGCCGCAACCGCTTTCGCCGGTGATGAGCACCCGGCTGTCCGATGGCGCAATCAACGCCGCGTCATGAAACACGGATTGCATCAAAGCGCTCGTTGCCACGACGTTCTCCGGGAGCTTCTGGTTCGCGGCAAATTTCAGGGGCGTTGATTTTGCGATGCCTGTGGCCTGACGGACGTTGGCGAGGAGTTCATCGAGATCAATCGGCTTGGCGAGGTAGTTGACTGCGCCGTCGCGCATCGCGCCCACGGCCTCGCGGATGTCCGCGTACGCCGTGACCAGCAGCACGGGCAATACCGGATGTTCCACGCGTACGAGCCGCAGGGTTTCCAGACCGGACAAACCTGGCATCCGTACATCCGAGATCATCATGTCGAAGCCACCGCCGCGCAAAACCTCCAGCGCACGTTCGCCAGATTCCACCGGTTGCGTGTCAAACCCCTGTCCGCGCAGAAAGGAATTCAAAAGACTCCGCTGCCCCGCGTCATCATCCACAATCAGGATGCGCGGTGACTTCGGAGAATTCTTGCGGACTTCGTTCGGCACGCGGACACGCTAACAAGCGCGGTGCGTTTCTGAAACAATTTCCTCCCGCCAGGAGCGCGGACTGCCGGGTCCGCGAGCTTCTGGCAGCGCGCAGGCAACACGCAGACGTATCCGTTTTCGCGATATCAATCCACTTCAGCTATTGGTGAATATGACGGGGCTTAACAAAGCTCATTTGTACAACCGTGAGTTTTCCAAGGTTCATGGTGTGGGACTGCCTTCAGGCCATGTTCTTGAGACCCGGGACCCGGCGCATACATCGGCTCAAGCGGAGAATCCAGATGTAGCCAGGCATGAGGCAACCTGTTGCAAGACATTACCTCCTCAAGACCTCCTTAAGCTGTTGGCGGCAACTTCCGATGTTACCTATATGACCAGTCAAGATTCTTCGGTCTGAAGCGAGCGCTATGCACAATAAACAACGGACTGACCTCATCGCTCCCGTCAAAAGCTGGGGCGCACGGGTATTTCGTCTGTTGACGCGTTTTGGCCTCCCAAGGCGCGACGGGTCCCGTTCCATCAGGAAATGTGTCTCCACTCCGAGACCGTTGCTTGAGGCGCTGTTGATCATTGCAGTTTGCGATGTGATAATCCATCTGGCGCTGCCGCTCCTTTTGTCCAGCGCGAACCCTTGGCTGGCGGCGGGCGCAGATACCACCCTGCTGTCGCTGACCGCCGGGCCGCTGCTCTGGTGGCGGTTTAACCGACACCACAGGTTACAAGATGCGCTGCATCGCTTGGAGATGGAACTGCGGACGGCGGAACTGCAACGGCTCAACGCCATACTGCAGGATGAAGTAGGCGAGCGCGAACGGTCGCAGTCATTTTTCAATTCCGTGGTGGAGCATCTGCCGATCGCCGTGTTCATCAAAGAGGCCAGGGAACTCCGGTTTGTCCTCTGGAACAAGGCGGGCGAGAAGCTGACCGGGATTCCCAATGCCGAGATGATCGGAAAAAACGACTACGATTTTTTCCCCGAGCAGGACGCCGAACGCAACGTCAGCAAAGATCGCGCGGCGTTTGAAAGGAAGGGCGTGTTGGAGATTCCGGAGGAAATCATCCAAACGCGGAATCAAGGCGCGCGAACCGTTCGCGTCTGGAAAGTTCCCATTTTTGACGCCACGGGGCAGCCGGCTTTTCTGCTGGGAATTTGCGAAGACATCACCGAACGCAAGCAGGCGGAGGCGGCGCTGGAACGCAGCCATGAACTCTATCGTCGCGCCATCATCGCGGCCAACGCCATCCCCTACCAGAAGGACTATGTAGCCGACTCGTATGTGTTCATGGGTGAAGGCATCAAGGACCTCACCGGTTACGCGCCAGCGGAACTTCGTTCATCTGTCTGGAAGGAAATCATTCTGGAAACGGTATTCCTGGGCGAGGCGGCCGGACTGGCTCCGGCTGAGGCCGTCCGGCAAATTCTCGCCGGTGAACTCAAGGGCTGGCAAACCGATCTTCGCATTCGCACCCGGAGCGGCGAAATCCGCTGGATCTCCGATTCCTCGGTTCCGATGCACGATGTCGATGGCAAATACATCGGATCCATTGGCATCATTCAGGACATCACCAAGCGCAAGCAGGCGGAGGCAGCACTGCAGCAGAGCGAAGAACGCTTCCGTTTGTTGGTGGAGGAGTCACCTGATATGATCGGAATTTATCAGGAAGGGAAACTCGTCTTCATCAATTCCATCGGCATACGGTTGCTGGGCGGAAGATCCAAGGAGGAATTTGTGGGCATGCAGAGCGAGCAGATTATCCATCCGGATGACTTCGCGAGCGCCCGCGAGCGCCTCCGTCGCCGGCTGTCTGGTGAGACGGGGATGTATCCGGCTGAAGTCCGCTACCTGCGTCTGGATGGAACGGCGCTGTCGGTGGAAGTCAGTGCCGCACCCATCACTTTCGAGGGCAAACTTGCCGTGCAATTTATCGCCCGCGACATCACGGAGCGCAAGCTGGCGCAGAAACAACTTTCGGAAAACGAGCAGCGACTGCGCCTGATTCTCAAGTCGGTGCCAGAGTGTGTCAAGCTGGTCGCGGTGGACGGAACAGTGTTGGACATGAATCCGTCAGGTCTGGCGATGGTGGAGGCGGATCACCTCGAACAGGTCGTGGGGCAGTCTGTTTACGAGATAGTGGCACCGCAGTATCGCGCGATGTATCAGGAGTTGAATGCCGCCGTGTTCCGTGGCGAATCAAAGACCGGTGATTTTGAAATCGTGGGACGGAAAGGCACCCGCCGTTGGTTGGAGACCTGCGCCGTTCCTTTGCGAGACGGTGAAGGCCAGATAATCGCGCAACTGGCCATCGCCCGGGACATTACTCAGCGACGGCAGGCGGAAGAATTATTGCGGTTGCGGGGCGCGGCGCTCCACGCAGCGGCCAACGTGGTCGTGATCACCGATCGGAAAGGATCGATTGTCTGGGTTAATCCCGCCTTCACAAAAGTGACGGGCTACACAGCAGAGGAGGCGCTTGGACAAAATCCACGCATCTTAAAACGAAGAAATCTGCCGGCCAGCTATTCCCCCACCTTCTATCGCGATCTATGGAAAACCATTTGCAGCGGCGCAGTGTGGCACGGTGAATTTCATAACAGTCACAAAGATGGTTCGCTGTTGATCGAAGAGGCCACGATTACTCCGGTGCGAAATGAGGAGGGTAAGATTACCCACTTCGTAGCGGTCAAACACGACATCACATTGCGCAAACGTGCGGAGGAAAAGCTGGCACAGGTGCAGAAAGAATTGTTGGAAGTTTCCCGGCAGGCGGGCATGGCGGAAGTGGCCACGGGTGTTTTGCACAACGTGGGCAACGTGCTCAACAGCGTCAACGTTGCTGCTACGTGTGTCGCCGACAAGCTCCGCAAGTCCAAGGCGGCGAACCTCGCCAAGCTCGCAGCGTTGCTGCGCGAACATGAGCACGACCTGGGCGCGTTTTTAACCAGCGATCCCAAGGGCAGGCAGGTCCCCGGTTACCTGGCGCAACTGTCTGAACACCTCGCCGGGGAACAGACCGCCGCCATCAAGGAACTGGCCGAAGTGCAAAAACATATTGACCACATCAAGGACATCGTGGTCATGCAACAAAACCTCGCCAAGGTGTCGGGGGTGACCGAGACCCTGGCCGTTGCAGACCTCATCGAAGACGCCTTGCGCATGCAGGACAGTTCACTGAATCATCATGGCATCGCCGTCATCAAGGAATTTGGAGATGTGCCTCCGATCACGGTGGAAAAACACAAGGCACTGCAAATCCTCGTCAATCTGGTGCAAAACGCCAAGCAAGCGTGCCAGACATCGGATCGGGACGAGAAACAGATGACCTTGCGCATTATGAACGGTGCGGATCGCGTTCTCATCAGCGTCTGCGATAATGGCGTGGGCATTCCGGCGGAAAATCTGCCGCGCATTTTCAACCACGGTTTCACCACCAAGAAGGACGGCCACGGTTTCGGCCTGCACAACGCCGCCAATGCCGCTCGGGAAATGGGTGGCAACCTCAATGTCCAAAGCGATGGTCCCGGTCAGGGAGCCACTTTTACACTGGAGTTACCCGTGCAGCCTTAGGACTCATCTTTATGAGTGAAACCAACCATCACCGTCATATCCTGGTCATTGATGACAAT
>JABFSR010000251.1 GCA_013140495.1 Verrucomicrobiota bacterium | reverse complement strand
ACCCGTGCCGATACGTCGCAAGTATTTGCAAGCCAACAGCGGCGGACAAAACCGAATCGCTAGCTATTGAACCAGCCGTAGCGGAAACTCAGCGCAAGGTCTTCATTGATTTCCTCGAAGATGAGTTTGTTGCCCCATATATTTTTGTAGAGATTTCGGCGGACGCGATACACTCCGCCAGCTCGCTCGGAAAACGGCTCCCACAGATAAGTCCGGCCTCGACAATACACGCGGAGCAGCGTCTTGCTGCCGGTGACTTCCGCCATGTCGCGGATTTTGTCATCGGTGTAGTAAGGAAAGAGTGCGAGGTTGGCGTCGCGCCGCCCGGCGGTGAGTCCACCGTTGCTGGAAATAAAAAGCCAGTGGTCCGCGTCGCTGACGACCGTCATGAAAAACGGCCGCATTCGATCGTAGTTCGCGATCTGGTAAAAGCTCTCCCCGTCAAGAGCGACCTGCGCGCCTTGAACGGGTTTATGATTTTTGCGGAACGGAGTTTTGCCGAGATAAAGTTGTTTTTCCATTGGGCGGACAAATTCCTGATGCATCAACGGGCGGATTCGCGACGGGCATCGAGATCCAGCTTCATTTGATCAGTCGTCTTCGCGTCGATCGTGTAGAAAATCATGAAAAGTGCGCACGACATGTAGAGTGCCCCCGGAATGACCGACACTAGCAACTTGATGCCCAGCAATGCTGAAGCCGACTGGGTCGCGTTGGGCACGTAGTGGAAGACCGTCAACAACCAGCCGGCGATGGCGGCACCGATACCCCAGCCGGCTTTTTGGGCGAAGGTCGCGGCGGAGAAATACAAACCGGTCGCGCGCCGACCGCTCTTCCATTCAGAATAATCTGAAGAATCGGCGATCATCGTCCACAGCAGTGGCACTGCGGGGGCGTAGGCCATCTTGGCCAGAATATTCAGCACGTAGATGGCTACGATGTTGTTCGCGCCGGGCAAATAAAGGGCGATGAAGAACAATCCCGAAAAGATAGAACTGGCGATAAAGACGTTGCGGTTGCCGAATCTCTTGGCGAGCGGCTTGGACAGTGGCAGTGCAACGATCAGCGCGACGGTGCCGATGACATTGAACCACTGCACACTGTCCTCCTGGCCGATGTAATACTTGAAGTAGTAGGCGATGGCTGCGTTTTGAATCGCGAACATGATGAACGAAATGATGCCGACGCATGCGAGGATGATCCACGGCCGGTTCTTGAAGAGGTTCTTCACATCCTCCTTGAGGGAACTGGGCAGGGTGGTCGAGGGCTGCACACGCTCCTTGGTTGTCACGAACGTGATGAAGAAGAACACCAGGCTCAGAATGCCGAATACAATGACGGTGTATTGAAAGCCTTGAGCCTTGTCTCCACCGCCGAAATACTTCGCGAGCGTCAGAGCCAGGCCGGTGACGACGAATTGTCCGATGAACGCACAGATGAAGCGATACGTGTTGAGGCCAGCCCGTTCGTAGGTATCGGAACTCATCACCGCCGCCAGCGATGAGTAAGGCAGGTTCACTGCCGCGTACGCGGTCATCAGCAGAACATAGGTCGCGCCAGCGTAAATGATTTTTCCTGTCTCGCCAAAATTCGGTGTGGTGAAAGTCAGGATCGAAAGGACTGCATAGGGCACGGCCCCGAACAGGATGTAAGGACGGAACTTGCCCCAGCGCGTTTGGGTTCGATCCGAGACTATGCCGATTACAGGATCAATTGCCATGTCCCAGAAGCGGGCGATCAACATGATGGTTCCAGCCGCCGCGGCAGGAATCTTGTAAACATCCGTATAAAAAAAGAGCAACCAAAAACCCACCATGTCCCAGACAAAATGCGAGGCGGTGTCGCCAAGACCGTAGCCGAGTTTTTCCTTGAAGCTGAGTGCAGCGTAGGTTTGTTTTTGATCCAGCGGTGTGGCGGATGCAACGGTGTTCATGGCTGATTCCTGATTTGAGATTGCGGCTGGCCGACGCTGGAGGCTTGTGCACTCTTGATCGGTTCGTCAACGAAGAACGGAATGTTGGCATGCGCGGCGTGTCCCTTGTCGTCAAAAACGTAGGTGAACAGACGGTATGCGCCGGGTTTGGCCGGCGACTGCAAGGAAACCTCTCGTTGCAATGGATCGGCAATCAAATCCGGAAGATGAGCAGGCTTGGTTTCCTTGTCGCCACCGACGTTTGTCGAAGTGCTTTCTTCCATGATTTCCCATCTGAAGGTCAGCACGTCCTGGTCAGGATCAGTCGCCGAGACTTTCGCGCGATAGGATTTTCCGGGTTGCAGACGAATGCTTTGACCAGCGATTTTCCCATCCAGCCAGACGCCTGCAAGCCGTGGGCTGCGATTGGCAGGCCATTCACCTTTCCAGACGTTGTGCATGACATCCACCGGCGTGGTCTCCTCGCCGGTTTCGAGAAACATGCCATACCAGGTCGGTGTGCGTTCCTGTTTATTGCCCCATAGAAAAACATAAGAGCCGAGGCAGAGCTTTTGATCGGATTCGATGACTGCGCGAAATCGTTTCTCGTAAAGTTCCGCCTTGGTGGTGCTGTCATTCTCAAGCGGCGCGCCCCAGGTGGTTTTACCGACTTCCCAATGGCCGGTGGCACCCCACTCGGTTACGAAGTAAGGCTTGTCCCAATGTGCCTCGCGCAGGTAGCGCGGGAGATTGATGATGTCGTAATACATCTGAAAGCTGAGGAAATCCAGGTCCGCCGCCCGCTGGTGGACAAGGTTCACAGTCTTCTGATTGAAACCGGCCAAAGTTGTGGTGGTCGGATGATTCGGATCCACCTCGTGGATCATTTTGGAAAGCTCGTTCACGGCGTCCCAAACCCTCGGATTCTTCTCGAAATTCAATTCGTTGCCGACGACCCAGACGAGCAGCGCGGGATGATCGCGCAACTCCATGACCTGTGACTTCAACAGCGCGAACTGCTTTGCCACCGCGTTGGTGTCATCATAATTGAAACCGCGACGCTCGTGATCCACGTCCAGACCCATCGCGACATAGAGCCCGTTGCTGAGCGCGCGATCCAAAACCTGCCGACCCGTATCGCGCCCGTTGAGTGTGCTCCACGTGCGAAAGGAATTCCCGCCGTGCTCACGGAGTTTTTCCGGCGATCCAAGTTCAATACCGGCACCTTTGATGTAGAAGGGCTCGTCGTTCACATGCAATCGATAGCTTCCTTGAACTTGTCGAATCTCGACTTTGGCAGGTGTCTTGTCAGTTACACGCGGCCTGACTTCATCACCCAAGGCCAGGCAAGTGACCAAGCCCGATATGACTACGATGGTTGTTTTCGTGAGAGCGTTTAAGAGCAGATTTACATACGACTTCATGAATTGACTCCTGAGGAGGAAACCACCTCCGGCCGACTGTTGTCTTTGCGAACCAGGATGCCCTCCAGTTCTTCCAGGGTTTTACCTTTGGTTTCCGGAATCCAAATCAGGACGAAAATCAGCGCCGCCACCGCCATCAATCCGTAGCCCAGAAACGTTCCCGCCGAACCAAACCGGGAAAGTTCCCACGGAAAAATCATTGTAACGGTTGCGCTGACGACGGAGTTCCAGAATCCAACGAGCGAGATTGCGGCGCCACGGCATTGATTCGGAAAAATCTCCGACAACAGCACCCACATCACGGGACCGAGCGAGATCGCGAAGGAGGCCACGAAGCCGATGATCGCGTAGAGCACGAGCGAGGCGCGAATATTGAGACTGGCGGTGACGAGTGTTTCCAGATGGGGTTTGATTCGCTCTCCGCCAAATTGCAATACGAGAGCGGCGGTGAAATCCTTGTCGGTGGTGAAGACTTTTTTGTCGGATGCTTTTAGTTGTGCAACAAGGTCAGCCGGAACTTTGGCCGACTCCAGGATTGCATAGGATTTTTCAGTGACCTGGTAATTCGAATCGTGGAAGGCCCACGCGCAGGTCAGCAGCGACGCCGCCATCCCAGCCGAGCCGATTACGAGCAGCGGTTTGCGACCGAGGCGATCAATCCATCGGATGGCCACCAGAGTCATCCCGAGATTGACCAAGCCGACCAGCACGGCTTGCTTGAACGCCGCATTCACTCCGCCGCCAGCCTGAACAAAGATGGTCGGGAGGTAGTAGAAGATTGCGTTGATGCCGGTGATCTGTTGGAAGAATGCAATGGCCAGCGCGATGAACATGATGAAGCGCATCCGCCGACCAAACAGTCCGCCCACGCCAACGCCGGAAGCTTTCTGCGCATAGCTCTCCCGAATATTCCGCAGTTCCTCTGCGGCCTGTTCTGCTCCGCAGGATTTGGTGAGAATTTCCCGTGCGCGCTCCGTTTGACCTTTGCCAAACAGCCAGCGCGGACTTTCCGGCACGGCAAAAAGCAGCAGGAAGTAAAGCATCGCGGGAACGGCTTCGACGCCAAGCATCCAGCGCCAGTTGTTCTCGCCGGCGTTGAGAAGGAAATAGTTGGAGAAGAAGGATGCAGAGATGCCGATCACAATCATGAGCTGGTTGAAGGACACCAGGCTGCCACGCCGCTTGGAGGGTGAAATCTCCGCGATGTAAACCGGCGCGACCAGAATCGCCCCGCCCACCGCCACACCGGCGATGATGCGGGAAATCACGAAGGCGGTGAAATTCGTTGCGAGAGCTGAAAGCAGGGCTGAACCAGCAAACAAGAGGGCTGTGACGATCAGGACCTTCTTCCGCCCGAAACGGTCGCTGAAGAAACCAGCGACGGCATTTCCACCCAGCGCCCCCCAACCCAGACAACTTACGGCCCAGCCCAGCTTCAAGTCGCCGCTTGTGCCGGCGAGATCAAAATACTTTTTGATGAACGGCACTGTGCCGGAGATGACGGTGGCATCGAAGCCAAGCAGAAAGCCACCGATGGCTACAGTGAGCGCGACCCAGATGATGTATTTGCTGTTTTGATTCATGCTAAAGCGAGTTGACGGCGAAGACGTCGTCTTTGTTTTGGCGCAGATCAGCCCATTTCCAGTTTTCGACATGACCATCAGAGAACGAAAACACCGCGCGGCTATTGTGGCGGGCGGCTGGCTGTTTGTAGGGCGCAACCGCCCAACCTGCCGAAACGCTTGGCTGCTTGGTGGTGATCTCGGTGTAGTAGGCTGACGGTTGCTTGTCCGTCGTCAGATTGTTCTTGGGGTAACCCACGTCTCCGATCATCCAAACCTGACTTGCGCGTTTAATCAAGGTCAACTTCCGGCTTCCCAGGTTCGATCCATCGGTGTTCTTGCCATAGCGGATGATCCCTGTCGTAATTGTATTGCCCTCGAGCGGACCATAACCTTCGCAAGGAGACTTGAAGAACGCAATCGTGGCAGGGTCAATGTCCGTGTTCTTAACAGCGGTACAGCGCCAGACGTTGTTGGAAGTGGAGCTGCCGGTAATGTATTTGCCTTCGTCGAGGATTTTGAACCACCAGTTGGCCGTTATTGCGGGCCACGTGCCTGTGTTGAGAGGAGGCAAATAGTCATTGTTGTCGCTCGCGTACATTGAAAAGGCGAGCGCGATCTGTTTGTTGTTGTTGAGACACGCAATCCCCTTGGCCTTGTCCTTCGCCTTTCCCAACGCGGGCAGGAGCATGGCTGCAAGGATCGCAATGATGGCGATCACCACGAGGAGTTCGATGAGTGTGAACCCCCCGCGTGGTGCGTCCAGCCCGTGGCGTTTGTGAGAATTTTCAGCACGGTCGGTTTTTCCACCCGCTCCCTGTTTGGATGGAGTCCGCAATGTGTTGCAAATTGCCGGTACATGGAACGCCCATCTTCCGCCGCGACACAGGCAACCCAAGTGCAGCAGAATACGTCCGCAAGCAAAGTTCGTCAGACCAGATTTTGTCACCATATTCAATCGAGAGTCTTCGAGTTGGTCCGACCGTGGACCGTAGTACAACATTTTACACAGAGCTTCGCTGTGCCGCTCCTGAGTTTGAGATGAATCACGTCTTGCAGCAAGACCGGCGTACGGTGATAGGTGATTAACATAGTTGTTGTGCAGATTCCCAACCCCGCCTGTCTGCATATCGACGAGTTACCGCACCAGACTGGTGGTCCGCTCTTGCAGCCATTCCAAGTCGGTGGAGGTGGAATCCTTGGCGGCACCCGGGGCTGACAGATTCAGCACGGTTTTATCACGCCATTTCTTGATCTCGGAATGTCCGTCCGCAAATGAAAGTCCGCCGGCACCGTTGTGATAGCTCGCCGGCACGTCAGGCCACGAATTCTTGTTGTTTGGATCGCAGACAAACCAACCATCGTTGATGCTCAGTGGATTTTCATCGATCAACACCCAGCAATTCGCAGGAGAGGGCCTGTTGATATCTGCCTGCTTCTTGAAAACGCGGAGAGCGCTTCCACCACCGTAACCCATTATCGAGTTCCAATCGCGAATGGGATTCATCCAACAGCTCATGGACATGCTCCGGGCCGTCGGCACCCCGCCCATCATCTTTCGGTCGGCTGGACATTTATACACTGCAAGGCTGTTCACGTACGAGTAGAGAAGTCCGGCTTGAACCAGCAATATGTTGGTGGCTCCGGGCAGCGAATCCATTGTTCCCAAAACCCACTGCGACTTCGATCCTCCCGGTTGCCCGGCCGGATCATTTGCAAAACTCACCAACTGATCCATGCCTGCGGATCGCACAACTTTGTCATCGTTGTCGCCGGAGTACATGAACCAACCTAGTTGCAGTTGCTTCAGATTGTTGAGGCAACTGATGCCTTGCGCCTTGGTTTTGGCTTTGCCAAGCGCCGGCAGAAGCATGGCTGCCAGGATGGCGATAATGGCAATCACGACCAAGAGCTCGATCAGTGTGAATCCAAGCTCGCTGCACTCTCGCTCTTTAGTTTTTGAGAGGCCAGCCTGAGCCTGGCATTTCGATCCGCATTTCATTGAAATCCCTTTGTCCGCATCCGGAGGCCGGCCTGTCGCCAGCCTCCGGAACGGAGTCCGTTCAACCCTACTTGGTCAATACAGTGTAGAATCTTTTCGCATCGGTGGTCGGGAAGGAAGCCGACTTTGTCCCGCCGTCACCGCTGATCACGCTGCCTGTTTCCGTCCACGAGGAATCGTTCAGGTTGTCCTTGTAAGCCACCTTGTAAGAGGTCGAGCACTGACTCGGCCATGAGAGGGTGATGTTGCCACTGCTCTTCGCTGCGGTCACTGTCACCGGCAATTTCTTGAGGAGATGCATATTGTCATAGAGGATGCCGCCTGAACCTCCCACCACGTGCATTGTGACTTGATAGCGCACGACGGTGGTGTTGGCCGGAGCCACAAGATAGGTGGCGTTCGGGATAGGTGTGACAAAGTCGCCTGCAAACCCGTTCGTGGCTTGAAGGTTGTACCATGCATCCAGTGGCCTTGCCGGATCGTTCGTGCCGATGATGGCAGATTTGTAAAGCGCAATGGGAGTTCCACCATTTCGAAATTGCACTTCGAGCCACACCTGATTGGCTTCTGTCAATTGGTAGGTTGAAGATTCAAAGAACCAGCCATCGGCGGAGAATATTTGCCCGGGTGACGCTGGCACGTCCTGGTAGGCTCCGTCATACTCGCCGCCATTCTCAACAACACTGCCGATGATGCCTTCGTAATTGGCTATTGTGATTCCAGCCCAGAAATCGCCGTTGGTCTTCAATCCGCCGCCATTGAACGTGGCCCACGGACTATAAGTACCGGTTTCGAAGCCGGGATTATCAAGTGCATTCGCGGCTTCATCACAGGTCTTGACTGTCAGGTTCGCACTCGCAGTAAGTGTCCCGGCGGAATCTGTGACATCTACTGAATAGGTTCCCTGTTGAGATTTCTGCACGTTGGCGATTGTCAATGTGCTGGTGGTGGCTCCAGAGATATTTCCGCCGTTGGGCACATTGACGTTGTTGGTCTTCCATTGATAACTCAGCGTTGTGGCACCACTTGCGACCACCGAAAAAATAACCGTTTCACCGACGAGTTTGGTCTGGCTCAAAGGAAGCGTGGTGATGTTGGGATCCGAAGGGGAAAGGTTATCCAGCACCATCTTGTCTGCGTAAACGCTGCCACCCGCATACCCGTACGGCTGATAATAGACTTCCTGCAAACGAACCTTGGTGGTTCCGGCCGGGGCGGTGAGCGTGGTGCCGCCGATGATGTCGTTGGTTACGGTCATATCAATCCATGCGTCAACAGGCGAGAGGCTGTCAATAACAGGCGACTTGTAGGTTGCGAGCACAGAGTCGGCGCCATCACGGAAGGTGACCTCAATCCAACACTGATTCGTTCCATCCGGATCCCACACGCCGATATGATCCTGGTGATGGGTAAGGAGTTTGGCTGTCGCTGACCAGGTCGAACCCGCACCGGTGGGGATGTCCTGGTAGATTCCGCTGTAGTTCGCGCCGCCGGTAAAGGTCGGGAAAACCTTCTGCACCTTGAGACCTTCATACACCAGTACGTTGGAGGCTCCAACTGCGTTGCCCCCGTTGTAATAGGTGTTGCCTGTGAGTTCAATGTTGCCGCCGTTGCCATACGAAGTCCAACCGGCCAGTCCGTTTTCAAAGCCGGGATTGACGAGGGCGTTCTTTGGATCGGCAGCGTTCGCCCGAATGGTGATGTAGCCATCCGAGTCTGGTGAATTCGTCCAAGGTGCGTTCGGACCCACCGTCTCGAAGCCGTATTGGATGTGTGCCGCCCCGGCAGCGTTCGCCGTCAGGTTCAAACTGAAAAAGCTGTTGGCATTGGAAAGTGTCTGAACGGAGGATTGCAGCACCGAGCTGTAACTTGCGTTGAACACCTTGATGAAAGCCTGACAAACGTAATTGGTCGTCAAAGTACAATCCACGACGTTGCCGGAAAAAGTGATGTTGCTGTTTACGAGTGAAGCGGTATCCACATACCAGCTTGCATCCATCTGTTTGTTCCCGCGGCCACTGCCGTCCTGGATCACCCAGTATGCATCGCCTGGGTTGGATACGTTGGTGCAGGCTTGCAGCTTGAGGACGTCTGCATAATTCGTGGCGCGGAGGTCCTTGGCCGCCCAGCCTGGAACACCGAATTGATAGCCGCCACCATTGATGGGCAGATCTGTGACGTTCATGAAACTTCCGAACGGCTGGGAAGGATCATTGAAAACCGAGGATTGTGAAATGCCCTGCACTACCAGCCCGAAAAGGGCGCAAAGGGCGACGCATGCTGTTATCAACTTTTTCATAAGGTTGGGAGGTGGATTGCTTGGTATCGTGGTATTCATTTTGGTGGTTGGAGTGGGAGAGACAATCTTCGTGTTCAAGTCTGGTTGGTTGCGAATCAGCGTTGATTTTGTTCTGGTACTATGAACGCATCCTAGCACCGGACTCAAAACCGCCTAGCTAGCCGACGGGCTAGTTTTCTGAAGACTGACCCTGACGAAATTTCAACGCCGCCTCGGTCCGCGAATGGACATGAAGTTTCTCGTAGATATGCTGGAGATGCCATTTCACCGCCGCCACCGTCACCCCCAGGCGCTCCGCAATCGCCTTGTTTCCAAAACCGTGCATCACAAATTCCAAAACTTCCTTCTCGCGGTCTGTCAAATGTTCGACTTCCGCTGCCACCGTCGCCTGACCACGGAACTGGCCGATCACCTTGCGGGCAATCTCAGGTGTCATCGGCACGCCACCTTCCTTCGCTTCCTGAATGGCGGCGATTACTTTTTCCGGCTGCGACCGTTTCAGCAGGTATCCACAGGCACCCGCGCGCAAGGCCTGAAAAATCCGCTCTGAATCTTCATACACCGTGACCACCACGATGTGCAGCGCCGGCATCATTTCCTTGAGTTTCGCCGTGCATTCGACGCCGGTCGCATCCGGCAATTGGATGTCCATCAGCACCACTTCCGGGGCCGCCTTCGGGATTTTCCGCAAAGCCTCGGCAACGGTCTCGCATGTGCAGACACACTGAAATCCCGGCGTGCGATTAAGCAGCGTCTCGAAACCTTCACGCACAGTTTTGTTGTCTTCCACGATGCCGACTTTGATCATACCAGCCTCCTCGGAAGCGGTGCCCGAAAACGAACGTTCGTCCCCCGTGGTGCGTCGCTCAAGATTTCGCATTCGCCGTGAAGCGCTTCCAGCCGCTCCTTCATGTTGGTGATGCCGTCAGCCCCTGCCAGCCGCTCGTGCGAATCGAATCCATGACCATTGTCGGCCAGTACCACTGTCAGATGATCTTCCTGAACGGAAATGCGCAGCCAGACCTGGGTCGCCCCGGAATGGCGCACTACATTGTTAAGCGCCTCCTTGAAGGCAAAGAAAAGTTCCTGACGAAATTTGGGATCCAAAGGATGATCGGGCAAATCCTCCGCCACGTCCAACCCGCACGATATTGAGGCCAGTTCCAGAAGACGCTGTGCATAGGAGGCAAAGTAGCTCGCGAGCGATACAACGGTGTCGTTCCGTGGATTCACCGCCCAGACGATTTCATCCAGCGAGGTCACCATCCTCTCTGCTGTTTTCATCAATTCATCGAGGTAGCGCTGTTTTTCCTCCTCGGAAGTCGTGGAGCTTTTCACCAGCGAACTTAGCATGTTGACTTCGGTCAACCCTGCCCCCAGATCGTCATGCAAATCATGCGCCACGCGGGCACGCTCCTGCTCGATCTCGCGCTGACGTTCCGCAAGCTGGCGCTCCTGAATTTGCTTTCCCAATTGTCGCGTTCGTTCCGCCACCTGCCGGTGCAACACCGCCACCCATCCAGATGCCGCCAGCGCAAGAAATCCCAACGCAGCCGCCAGCCAGAGCACCCGACGCACGTTCAACCACGGTGGCGAGCGCAGGATGACGACGTCCTCCGGCGAGCGAAGGAGTATCCGGAAACCTTTGGCCCGCCAGCCTTCCCCCGCCAGCCAACTGCTGCCGCGCTCAATCAGACAAATGCCCGCCACGGCGATTTCGCTTCCGACCTGAACCTGGGAGAATCCTGTGCTGCTTTCATTCTTGGCAAGATAACCGTAGAAAATGAAACCGTTGTTTTCCAACACGATAAATTGTTCGCGCCCGCGCTGCGTATGTTCGAGGAGCTTCCCGGTAATGCGCACAAGTTTGCAGTCGTGTGTGCCTGCCAGGGCTTCATCGAGAGTGATCTTTACTGGCTCGGTCGCCGAGCCGGCGCGAATTTTCCGAAAGGTCGCATCCTGCAAAACCGGCGTGTATTCCCCCTTGGCAGGGAATCCCAGCACCTCAACGTAATCACCGACCTGCACTGGCAGGCGCTCCCGGGTCTGGCAGCGCAGACCTTCCTTCTCGTCCTGGATGAAGAGTGCGACGCCAGGCTCCTGATACACAACGGTACCGGCAACTTTTACGCGCCGCCCAAACGTGCTCTGCGCGGTGAATCCGAGCAGGCTGCTGATTTCCTGGGTCTGAATGTCGAACGGATTTGCCGCCGCCGGTTTTTCGATCATCAGATCCGCTTCGCGTGGCACGAGCAGGCGAAAACCAAACAATTGTCTCTGGCGATTGAACAGGCTTGAGCACACGCCGCGCACCCGAACCACGCTCTCGATCAAATCCTGGGTGTTCGTGACGGGCAGTTGCCGCGTGTAGGCTGTGAAACGTTCCCCACCCATTACCATATCAACAAGGTAGTACTCAGACTCCTGCTCAAAACGCACCGAGCGAACCGTGCCCACGACCTCGACATATTGACTGTCCTCCCGACCGCTCACCAGTTCCTCAAGCGAGACCGGTTTGGCTTTGGGGAGTTCGCCCTTTCCGACGACCTTGATGGACTTCAGCATGACAATTGGTGCGTATTCACCGGCGCCTGTTACGCCGTCCACTTCCACCAACTGGCCTGGACCAAACGGCGGCATGTTGGTGGTTTCCTGCAAATAAATCCCGGACGTTTCATCCTGGACGAATCGTGAGTAAACCGCCCCGTCGTGAAAGGTGACCACGGCTGTGAATCGCACAGGCATGTGCTTCGCCGCTTGTTTCGGTGTGAGCCGCCTCACCGCATCGGCGGTGCGCAACACCTCCTCGGACGCTGGCTGTGCATGCGCAAGCACAGCCGGAAGCATCGCAATTGCCAGCAAGAGCAATCCAGAGAAGATGGACTGCACAGTGGTGGCGCGCTTTTCTCCAGCCAGGATGATTCTCGGAGCAATCATGTTTGTGCGTAGGCCTAGTATTTCTGCCGGCACTTGCCGGTGAAAGGCAATTCGCGAAGATTAAATTATGGTTCGACGGAAGATGCGGTCTAATTGCAGATACGTGTCACCTGGAAGAAACGCCGCGCTGTGCCAGACACGTCGGAGGTGATTTGTTCCGTACCGTTGCCCGTTAAATTGGCCAGAGTTTGCCAGTTCGGATCGCTCAAATCGTCTTTGAACCGCACCTGATACGCGAGCCCGAGATACGTGGGAAAGAAAAGATTAAGACTTGCTCCGGCCTTTCGAATGGATGCTGGTACGGGAATGTCCTCCGATCCTGCCAGGGAAAATTTCAAATCGTCAAACAGTGCGGCACCGGCGGCGCTCTGAGGCTGCCGAAAGGTCACTTGAAATCTGGCAAATGCTGTCCCTGCTGGCGCGACCAGATTCGTCACTGATCCGATGGCAACGAAAGTCGTGGGATTGAGCTGGTTCGTGATCGCCAGATTCAGCCAGACGCCAACAGCGGAATTAGTGCTGACAGCCGTCGAGCGGAAGAGGGCAAGCGTATTTGTGGAGGCATCGCGGAAAGTCACTTCGATCCACGCCGTGTTGGCACCGGCAATCGAATCTTCAGTTGGGGTAATCACCCAGCCATTCGCTGCGAAACTTTGGGCAGCCACGGCTGGAACATCTTGAAATATGCCGGAGATGTTCGCAATTCCGTTGAACTGGCCAAAAACCTTGAAGACGTTTGTGCCATCATGCACCGGCACATGGGAAATGTTTTCGAGCAGGGTATTGAACCCGGCTCCGTATGCACTCCAGTTCGCCAACCCTCCTGATTCAAGGCCCGGATTGCTCAACAAGTTTGTGCCGCACGCGGGAAGATTCGTTGGAGCATAAACGCGAACGTAATCCACCAGCATGCGTTGCGGAAAAGTCGTGGTGCCGTCGGGAAAGCCCGGCCAGTTGCCGCCCACGGCCAGGTTCAGCAGCACGAATTGTGGTTGTGTGTAAACCCAGCTTGCGCCGCCGGGCAGGCTCGCCGGGTTCACGCTGAAGTATTGAAGGCCATCCACAAACCACTTGATCCGGTTCGTCGTCCATTCCACGGCGAAAATGTGGAAGTCGTCTGCAAACGCACCGGTGCCCGGCAGCGAATACGACGCACCGATACCACTGCCTCCCGAATACCCCGGACCATGCACGGTGCCATGAACCAGCGCCGGCTCCTTGCCGATGTTTTCCATGACATCAATCTCACCGCACGTCGGCCAGCCAACGGAGGTGATGTTGGTTCCCAGCATCCAGAAGGCCGGCCAGATTCCCTGACCGCGCGGAACTTTGATTCGAGCCTCGATGCGCCCATACGCCCAAGAGACCTTGCCCTGCGTCTTCAAACGGGCCGAGGTGTAGCTGCTTCCAAGATAATTTTCCTGGCGGGCTTCGATGACTAATTGCCCGTTCTCGATCCGGACGTTGTTCGTGCGCGAGGTGTAGTATTCAAGTTCATTGTTACCCCAGCCACCACTACTGGTTCCGATGTCATAAGCCCACTTGGTTGAATTCGGCGAACTACCATCCGCCTGCGTAAACTCGTCCGCCCAGACCAGAGTCCATCCAACCGTGTTCTGACCAAATCCCAAGCTTGTGAAGGCGAGGAAGCAAAATAGTCGCAGCGAATTTTTGAGTGTGTTCATTTTTGAAATGAAAACAGGCTACAACAGGAAATCAGGTTTGAACACCATCTGGAGCTAAAACTAGTTATTTGGATAGGTCTCCGACCCGCCAGGCTGCGGAAAGACCGTGGAAACGCGCCGGATCGAAGATCGGCGCTCCGCAATGCCAGTCGTGTTGGTGTCCGCGTCTCGGTGCGTTTTGGTGAGCGATTCGCCGCCTTGACCGTTGCTCGACAAAGGTGCAAAATCATGCGTGTCTATGGTGTCACGATGCAGGTTTACGCAGGGTCACGAACGCCTCTAGTTTGGCTTCGACCCCTTCGTCGGCACCATCTTCAAACATGAACCCAAGGTGAAACCCCGACACTGAGTCATGTGGTTTATCACTCTCATATTCTCCACGCTGGCCGGGGTGGGGTTCATCGCCGCAGCGATGTCCACCCAATGGCGCTTTGTGCCAGAGCCCCGTCGCAAGGCAGCCGTGCTTTCGGAGTGGCCCTGGTTCGTAAAAGGATTTGTCCTTCCACTCATCCTCTGGGCGCTTATGAACATCGGCCTGTCTCAGACGTTGCAACCGTTCATGCCCAACATCCAGGCCGCGCAAAACGCAGGAAGGAGCTGGACGCCGGCCTTCCTTCGCGCCATGAGTTCGGGCATATTCATCGTGAGCACTTACTGGGCGGCGGTGACCATGAGCATCGTGCTGTTTCAAACATGGCGGAAAATTGAAGGCGAGACGCGCGATGACTTCCGCAGCCTTTGCCTGACGAGTCTTTGCGCCATGACGCTGCCTGTAATTGGCCTGTTCTGGATCGCAGGCTGGCCGGTGCTGGGGCTGGCAGCGATTGCAATCCTGCTTCCGATCGTCGGCTACGGCCCGACTCTGTTGCACAAGGTCATGGCGCCGCCGATGTATTCGAGCGCGATCGCCAAGATGAAGTTCGGCAAATATGCCGCCGCCGAACAGGAAATCATCAAACAACTCGAAGGGCGCGAGCACGATTTTGAGGGCTGGCTCATGCTGGCGACTCTTTACGCCGAACAGTTCAATGACCTGCCCGGCGCGGAGGAGATCATCATGGAGCTTTGCGATCAACCGGCCATCACGCCGCCGCAGATGTCCGTGGCGTTGCACAAGCTGGCGGATTGGTATCTGAAAATCGGCGCTAATCCCGATGCCGCAGCCCGCGCACTGCTCGTCATCGTGAATCGCCTGCCCAGCTCGCATCTCGCGCGCATGGCCGAGGCGCGTCGCTTCCAACTGCCGCGTTCCGTCGCCGAAATGAAGGAACAGAAACACGCACACAAGATCGCGCTGCCTTCGTTGAACGATGATTTTGAAAAAACCGACGAAACCCCGCCAAGTGAAGCGGAGCGCAAAGAAGCCACGGAGCGCGCAAAGCAACTGAGCATCATTCTGACGGACTATCCGAACGACACCGCCGCACGCGAAAGGCTGGCGCGGTTGTTCACGGAAAAACTGTCACGCGCCGACCTGGGAATCGGGCAGGTCGAATTGCTGCTGCAAATTCAGAATCCACCGGGAGGCAAACGCGCAGAATGGCTCGGCTTGCTCGCCGCCTGGAAGCTCCGACATCGCCATGACAAAAACGGGGCACGCGAAATCCTCGAACGTATCGTCCGGGAATTCCCGGATACACCTCATGCCTTCGCCGCACAACGCCGCCTGGGTTTGATGGAAGTTGATGCCAGAATCGCTGCCGTGCCACCGCGCCCCAAGATCATCATCCGCCGGGATTGACCGGTCTGTGCCCCTGCCCTACTTCGTTTGTGCGAAGAGCATGAACAACCTCGGACCTCGCGCCGTTTGGATTGCGAATTCCTTCTCCTGATCGCCATGCGGAATTGCGTAGCCGTCGCAATTCTTGTCGGCAGCCGGCTTGCCATCCACCAGGAGCATGTAGTGGTGCGTTTTATTGCTCACGATGCCGTGCTGCGTCAGATTCCAGTTCTTGTGGATTTTGTCGTGAGTCAACGGAACGCGCTGCCATTCCGTGAACGAACCGGCGATTTCCACCGTGTGCGGCTCCTGTGCCGCCGCGTCGGTCTTGTGCCAGCGGAATATCTTCGAGTAGGTGCCTTTGGCTGCGGCGGGCTTCGGAGCGGGTATGGCGCGGCTGGTTTGAGAGTGACGGTGAGCGTGGCCATGCACCGCAGGGTGCGCATGATGACCGGCAGTCGTTTTGTGCGTATGAATGTGCGAATGGTTCAACATATTTTTCCGGGCGCGCGGACATTAGTGCGCAGTCTTCGATATTGCAACTTTTTGGTTCATGAATTCACATCATCATTTCTTTGAACAAACCGTTGAGACGTTTGGCCCGCTAAAATCCTGCCTCACCTTTCGCCCATCTTCAAGCTGGGTGACAAATTGAAAGAAACATCCCTCCCCGCTCCGTTTCCGGAGGGGAGAGGGATTGTAGCTCGACTACCGAAACTTCTACCTTCTCCGCGCTGGGGAGAAGGTGGTCACGCAAACGCGAGACCAGATGAGGTGAATCACGCCGGTTGAGGCGTGGGTGTGGGAGCAGGAGTCACGTTGGTCTTGCTGGAACGACCACCCGGTGCATCCACAATGCGGCGGGCGGCGAAATACTCGTTGTAAAACTCCGGCTCGCTCTCCTTGAACTGCGCCATCAAACCATCAAGACAGCCGTTCAAGATTTCATCCACCTGCGCGAATGTATCTGGCAATGCCTTGGTTGCGGCACGGGTGGCGGTGCGGCCTTCACGAGTTTTCGGATGCGCCGTCTCGAACTCATCAATCTTTTTCTTGAGATTTGTCAGCTTGGTTTGCGTGACACCGAACGCCGTGGACGCCTCCAGATTGTCCGTGGCCGTGGACCACACGTTGCGGCAACGCGCCACAACTTCCTGCGGACGCCCCTTGCCAAGATCGGACTGCGAATAATCCAGGCGCGAGGCCAGTTCCGCATCCTTGTTTACTACTGCACTGGCGCGCGTGGCGGCTGCCACCTGATACGCCGAGTCCACGAGCGAAATGAACGCCGCGTTTTTCAAGGCGGACCCGCCATTGGGCGACGCCTGCACCTGCGCGAGACTGGTGATGGTGGTGATGCCCGTATCAACTTCGTCCACTGCCTGCGCGAAGCCCGTCAGCGACGACCATTTGCTCTCGCGTTTCTGGAGCACGGCTTGAACGGCGAGATACATGTTCAGTTTGTTCTGTTGTGTATTGTTCATAACGCCCCGCGTCCTAGCCACGACCGTGCCAACGAAAAGTGAGATTCATTATCAACAACTTGCAAAGCCGACACTGCCGCAGGACCTTGGACTGTGCGCGATGGCTGAACTCGAAATCTTTTGATTCATCTCGTCCCGCATCACTCCGTAAGTCCGGCAGCTTGGCGCGAGCTTCGCCGCAGCGCCAAACGCATCTTTTGCTTCACCAAATCGTCCTGTCTCCATGAGACACATGCCTCTGATTGATAGGAACACCGCCAGTTCTTCCGCAGCGGTCAACGATTTCATATAGCCTTCGGCCTGGATTTCTTCCTCGGTCACTGGAAACGGGAAACGCTTGAAATGTTCATCATCATAGCGGTCCATGCCTTGACCGGTCGCCTCCAGATCAAACCGCTCCTTGCCATCCTCCCAACGCAGGAACAAATGCGCCTTTGTCGTCACCAATTTCAGCGGATACCCCAGACGCCTGCCGAGCGCCGCATATAATACCGGCATGGAACTGCATGTGCCCATTCGACGATCTCCGATCAATCCGTGCAGAAATATGTCGCGTGAGTCGGCAAAGAAATGGTCATTTGCAGCCCTACTTGGCGGCGGTGCGAGCCGCTCGGGGTTGTAGCGTACGCCGAAATCTTCATACACCACCACCGCCATCATCAACATGCGGAAGTAAGCTTCGGAATTCTCATACTCGGCGGGGTTGTTGCGAAAACGATAGAGATGACGCTCCGTCTCCGATTTCACACGCGCAGCCCACTGGTCCAGCGTGGCCGAACATTTTTCCGTGTTGATATTCTCAGAACCGGGCAGGCCCTGGGCGGACAACAAATTCAACACGGCGATGTCATGCTTGCCGATGTCACTTGCTGGTATTGCCAGCAACTCCTTAAACGTTTTCGGTGAAGACTGGGCCGCTGCCTGAATTGGCCGAACACCAGGCTTCGAAAGCTGATGGGTTAAGAACGCTGCAACGACAAGAAAGCCAGAGACCAACGCTAACCACATAACCAGACGTTTCATTTTCAGCGGCTTTCTAGAGCCTGTCATGCACTTTTGGGGAAGATGGATTTGAGCATGAGCAGAGCAAAAGCGAGCCAGTGATAGCCTGCCAGGGTTGTGGCCAAGCGTTCATAATCACGGGCGAGTCGTCGGAAGCGCGCGGCCCATGCAAAGGAGCGTTCCACCACCCAGCGCCGCGGCAGTAGTACAAATCCTCGTTTTGCTTTGGTGTGTTTGACCACTTCGAGTTGGATGCCGTGTTGGGTCGCAGCGGCGGCGGGAGTTTCGCCAGTGTAGCCTTGATCCACATAGGCCAACTCGACGTGATCGCCCGTGACGTGTTGCACGGCTTGCGCCAGGGCTTCGACTTGCGCGCGGTCTTGTTCGTTGGCCGCAGTCACCTTCAAGGCGAGCAGGTGTCCCAGCGTATCCACCGCGATATGCACCTTGGAACCTTTGCGTTTCTTGGCCCCGTCGTAACCCGCACGACCTCCGCTCTCCGGCGTGGATTGAATCGTCCGGCTGTCCAGGATCATCGCGGTGGGGACAGCGTTGCGCTCTGCCGCCAGACGGAGCAGCAGGCGCAAATCCTCCACCATCGTTTCAAAACAACCCGCGCGCACCCAGCGGCGGGTCTGTTGATACACGGCGTGCCACGGCGGCAGATCGTGCGGCATCAGTCGCCACGGACTACCCGTGCGCGCCAGCCATCGCAGTCCATTGAAGAGTTCACGCAACGCGTGTTCGCGTTGTGGGGCGTCTTCCTTCATCAGTGTCAGATAGGAAACACAGAAAGACCATTCTTCATCACTCACATCGCTGGGATATTCTTCTCGTTCGTTCGTCATCCCAAGCGTAATGCCCAATTGTATTTACTTTGTACAGACTTTTCTTCGAAAAAAATGAAGTACAGGCTCTAGTCTTTATCTTCAACATTTCATTCCTGCGTTTCCTGCTTGGCGGCGGCCTAGAGCCACTTGGTTGAGATTTACGGTTTTTCAGATGCTTGGCTCAAGTCACTCTGGGAAAAGATAACGGGGACGCCGTTAGCATCGCTGAGGATAAGGCGCGATTCACCTTCACGACTTACAGTAATTGACGCCCCAGTTTTTCCGTCACTGTGCAGCAGCCCGACCGTACAGGTGGAATCACCGTCAACGGACAAACAAAGCGATTCGCCGTTCTTTCCAAAAATTGTAATTCTGCTGTTGTCGCGAGCATCACGAGCTTCCAGACACATGCGGACTTTGCCTCGGAGATCTTTTAGAATAATGCTATTCGCAACCAGGACTTTTTCTCGCGGTTTCTTAGTTACTGTCTTCTTTGGTTTCATGGTGGGATGTTGACTCCGTAATCAGGTTTTGGAAAAACCGCATTTGTGTTTGTCTAAGCTGAGCAATGTGACATCAAGGTGTCACTGGTACTGGCGACGGCAATGGAGGGTGTGTAGGTAAGGGGCGAGGGCGGAGTCGTGATAAAGCACCACCACCCTCCCGCATTAGAACCACGTCAACGTAAACCCAAAACATATCCCAACAAAGAACGGGCTTTCGATTAGGTTGCGGTTTTGGAACGCACGTTTGAGTCGGTGGAGAGCCGCAGGGTCTGGTTATGAAACGGCTGATTCCTCCGTTCCAGTAACCACCCGGACAATCGCATTGGTAGAGGCAAAGGCCATTCCTTCCACCGCCCGGCACCTTTTTGCATGTAACTGTAATATTGCCATATTCATCCGGGACTGGCGGCTTCGGCTTTGGCCCAGGCGTACCAGGTGAAAGTCCATCGCTATCTATATTGGCCACTGGCTCATTGTCAGCGAATTCATATAGGTTTATCCCTCCATTTTCTTCAATCGGATCCCTGTTCAGCCAGCGTTGCTGGGCGGGGGCGTAGAAGGCTTGCGCTGGGATTGCTGTGGCAAGGGTTGCGCACAGCACCAGCAATTTTGTCGTCTTCATATTCAACCTTTCATTCTTGCGTTGTCCACTTTGCGTCGGGCCCTCCGGCGCTGGATTGCTTAATTTCCTAGAGCGGCTTTTTGTCGCACCCGCTGTGTCCGCTGCGTTCGAGTTCAGAATTCAATAATGGGTAACCCGTCAGCACTTTGGCACGTCCTGATTACCGCTAACGAATAAATCCTTGTTGCGCTTCAGATAGATTATGCTGCCTAACGCTATCCCGGTCCCTAACGGAAAAATCAGAAATAGAATCGAACCGAGAACCACCAGAACCATCCAAAACCTTCCCGCCTTAAAGTGGCGGCGTTTGGCCAAAGAGCCCAACAGAAAAAGGCCTGTAGGATATAACACGCTTGCCAAACCGAAGCTCAACAGAAGTGGGTTGAGCAGCCGGGTAAGAGCGTTTGCGGTCGTCATCCCAGATTGAATATCATGGAAGTACTGAATTTCTCCAACTACAAACGCGGCAATGAGAATTAACGGCGTGGCGACGCACACCGCTCCGATACAAACCGCCATTTTGTAAGGAAACGATTTCATGGGAATATCCAGACAAAACCAAAAGGAAGACAAGGTGGCAAAATGCCGCATAATGACGGAATGGTTATTCCCGGATTCTTCCCGGAAGTTGTAGTCGTGGGGCCTGTAAAAGGAATATGAAATAACTCCTTCAAGTAACAGGTAAACGTACATGACGTAAACGTGACTCCGGTTGGCCAACAATAGACAGCAAACAGAGATGCGAGACCGTAAGGATCGGAATCGTTTACAGGAGAATTTCTGACATAGGCAAAAAGATTGGGGTCCTGAGATAATTCAGGTTGTTGCCGGAGAAAAATTGAACGCGGCTTGGAATCGTCGTTGCGTCGAGTCGCTGCCGCAAATCCCAAATCTCCCAACGGATCCCTGTTCAGCCAGCGTTGCTGGGCGGGAGAGTAGAAGGCGTATGCCGGAATTACTGCGGCAAGGGTTGCGCACAGGAACAGCAATTTCAGCCACGTTGATTTTGTCGTCTTCATATTCAACCTTTCACTTTTACGCTGCACACTCTGCCCGGGACCACTGTATTCACATTTCAACTCGTGTAATTACTCTGGACCCGTTTCTGGACCCGTTTCTGCTTTCCAGATTAAGGAAGGCTGAACGGGGCGAACGATCAACCTTCGTTCTTTGTTCGATTTCCCCAAAGCGCTTATTGCGGCTAAAAAACCAGACCGTTTGCCAAATCGCAACAAGGCGGCCCGGCGAACCTTCCCCTTCAACCTGAACTTCTTGGTATACTCCATCACAATACCCCCATGGGTCTGCAATAATCGAAATACCTCGTTTTCCGCACGAAGCTCTTTCCCACATAGGCTGACCCCCACCGACAAGAATCCTGACGCCTTGAAGGCCGCAATCTCGGAGCCGTCCCGCAATAAAATGGATAGCCCGCGAACTTTTTTATCATGAAGAATCTGTCTGACATTCATAAACAAGCGAGTGGTGTCCTGGGTTTTTTGAAGACCCCGGAACAAGGACAACCGACATAAAGTTTTCCATCCGAACCAAGCGCGCAAAGAGGAAGCCCAACTGGTATGCCTTGCCCACGTTGAGCACAGTACATTACACAGGTGATAAATTGTATGGCTCCGGGGCAAGGTATAATGATCATCGTCCCAGGCGGCAATACTATTTGAAGGCCGAATGGATCTCTCTTGGTGATAGGATTGTTTTCGACGTACAGGTACAGATTAGCTCCGCCTACTCCATGTATTGATCGAGATTCCCCCAGCAAGTCAAACCCCGGTTCTCCCAACGGATCCCTGTTCAACCAGCGTTGCTGGGCGGGGGAGTAGAAGGCGTATGCCGGGATAGCTGCGGCAAGGGTTGCACACAGGAACAGCAATTTCAGCCACGTTGCTTTTGTCGTCTTCATATTCAACCTTTCATTCTTGCGTTGCCCGCTCTGCGTCGGGCTTTTCGGCGCTGGATTGCTTGTATTGTCAGCGCGCTTTTTCGCCTACCGCCGCATTCCAGATCAGAACTCAATCAGTGTAAGCACACCGAGCTGACCCGTCTCCATGTTCGTCACCTCATTTGTGATCGCTCCGGTCAAGCCCGTAAGTATTGCCTTTGCGCAGACGCGATAACCGAGACAGCGCCTCCGCCTTGTCCTCTTTGCTCGCGTGCTTGTTCGCAAGCACGCGGCCAAAATACGACTTGGCCTTCAATGGATTCCGAGGAACTTCCAACCCCTTTTCATATCGTTTACCAAAATCCAAAAGAGCATCAAGGTCGCCCATTGCAGCGGCACGCCTAAACCACCAGAGCATTTTCCTTATATCTCCCAAATCTCGATAAACCGTGGCGATGTTGTTTGCAGCACTAGCATCGCCTTGCTGGTATGCCCTGTGATACCACACCAAGGCCTTTTGTTTGTTCTTTTTGACAAATAATCCTTGGTCAAAGAAATAACCAAGGTCCAACTGGCTCGCTCTGTCTCCCAGGTGAGCAGCCCGAGTAAAGAGTGCAAACGCCCCTCGCAAGTCGCCATTATCCCATGCCGTATTCGCATTCTTGAACAGCCGGTTCTTTTCCTGTGGGCCGCAGCCGACTGTTATTGTCTTTTGCTTTATTTTCACCATCATCTGACTAGGTTAATCAGGATTGGCTGGTTTCGCCTTCGGGCCGGGGAAATCTGGAGGCTTGGGTTTAGAAATGTCCTTTCCAGTGCGAGGATGTTTCCAGATTATCTTCGTCGGATCCTTCGGGTCGGGGCGCATGTGCTTAAATTTATTGCCAGTACTACCTGGCCCTTTTCCCCAGCCCCGCCCAAAGTTGGGGGAGGGACACATTCCCATTATTATCGGTATCTCATTTGGATTTTGATACTTTGAACCACACCATGCTGCGTCAGGCCAGCGTGAGCACCACCAGTCAACAAAGTCACCTAATATCGAAAGTCCGTCCGAGTCAACGTGGTCTACCGGGTTATTTTCAATAAACCCATATTGATTCAATCCACCAGCCTCCCCCAACGGATCCCTATTGAGCCAGCGTTGCTGGGCGGGGGAGTAGAAGGCGTATGCCGGGAGTACTGCGGCAAGGGTTGCGCACAGAACCAGCAATTTCAACCACGTTGATTTTGTCGTCTTCATATTCAACCTTTCATTCTTACGTTGCACACTGTGCTCAGGACCACTGCATTCAAATTTCAACTCGTGTAATTACTCCTTTCTGTAGAAATTCGTCACGGTATTCATTACCAGCCAAGTGCAAAGCTGCGAAAGCTGTAATTCGTGTTCAAGTAGATGATCCCTCCTTCTTTTCCACCGCCCGTCCAGTCGCAGGAAACCATCACCTTAAACCCATCTTTTGCAGCTTTGACCTCATTTAACTTTAGTTTCGTTATCCGTCCGCGTGGCTGTAATTGCCCCTCAAGACGGGGGATGAGAACACGCGACCAGACAGCCGTTCCTTTTACTTCTCGAAGACGGATAATTGGATCGTTGATCGCGCTTTCATGGTGAACATCCAGAACAAAATTTAATGGTAGAGGAAGCGAAGAGACAGCAGGTGTCGAAAGCTCTCCGTCGTAAGGTTCACCTTGGAAAGGACCAACTAGCGTCCGCTCCCAATGGTTCTCTTGACGGCAAGCTGAAGAAAGCGCTCCGCAGACAACCAGAAGCATTAGACTGTAACGGGAAAAATGCTTCATCAAAACATAATTAAAGTTGGGGG
>JABFSR010000193.1 GCA_013140495.1 Verrucomicrobiota bacterium | reverse complement strand
ATATTGGCCATCGTGATGCCAACTTTCTCGGCAAGCTCAGTGACGCTCATTTTCCGTTTCGCCAACATGACGTCGATGTTAATGATGATTGCCATGCTGGTCTCCTTATACCGTCAAGTCATTCTCAGACTTCATCTCGACGGCACTTTGTAAAGTTCTTTCAAACACGGCCGCGGCAGTGGCAATCACGACGGAAACAAAGATCAGGAAAAGACCCATCATAACACCGCCGGCAATGTCCTCCCCCTTGCCGCGCTGAACTATATTGAACCAGGCTTCTGCTCCCAAAATAAAAGCGACCAGCGTCATCGCGCAGTATTTTATCGTGCGCAAGGCTTTCACAGAGCGTTGCGAAAATACTTCATTTCGTCCCACGTATCCCAACAGCTTGAATGCTTGATAGAGCGCGACAAAAAAGGCAATGGACGCTGTGTAGGCATACGCCAGGAATGGATCGTTGAAATAGATCTGGAAGATCGTGGCGTGCGCGTTCCGGCCTTCAAGGTGAGGTTCCCAAAGCATAAGGGCAAGAGCGCCGATGCCGATGAGCACAATGACCACCTGAAGAAATATCGTTGAACGTCTTTTCATCTTTGGTTCTTACGCGGCTGCTGACGAGCCGGCTCGCGCGGACGCTCGCCCCACCGTACAAGAAGACATCACAGCGCGAATATCCCTGCCCACTCACCCTGCCCCACCTAGATCGTCAATGCGACAGAACGTCTGCCGGCACGATCTGCTTTTGAATCTTTTCGTTCTTCCAGGAAAACTTGCACCCGGCATCAATGTCTTTTTCAAAGAACTCGATTTTGAGTGCGTGCTCTCCGGCAGACAGTTGCAGTTCGCCTGCGACTTCCTCCATACCGTGTGCGCCGCCATTGTCCACCAACTGCTTGCCATCAATGAAGAGCCGCGAGCCGTCATCTGATTCAAGGAAGAATGTGTATTTGCCATCGGCAGGAACGCGGATTGATCCGGTCCAGCGAATGTAGAAAAAGTCTTTGAACTGGGTTCCGGGCCAGTTGTCCTGCGTGCTTTCGAAATTGATGTTCTTGTCCACGCGCTTCAGGTCGGGCGCTTTGCTTGCCGGAAAGTCAGGGAAATCCTCTGCGCCTTCCTCTGTCCGATAATACTCCGCCAGCAGCCCTGGTTCGCCGCCAGCCGCCTTATGGAAGAGCATGGTTGCCGGCACTACTTCCTTGGTCTTGCCGGAAGGTTCCCACGACAAAATGCATCCCGCATCTTCTTCAGCATCGAAGAACTCGACCTTGATCTCGTGATCGCCAGCCTTGAGTTCGACACGACCGGATAATTCCGTCATATCGTGCGTGCCGCCGTGGTCAATTACTTCCTTGCCATCAATCATGAGTCGCGAGCCGTCATCAGACTCAAGGTAGAAGGAGTATTTTGCATCGTTCGGAATCCGGATCACTCCCGTCCACTTCACATAAAAGTTGTCCACGAGTTTGGTCCCGGGAAACGCCTCCAGCGTGCTGGCGAAATTGATGTCCTTGTCCACGCGTTCAACGGAAGGCTTCTGGCTGGCAGGGATGGTTGGAAAATCCCCGAGCGAATCTGGCATTTGATAGTACCGTCCGATCAAACCGGACTGGAGTGTATCTGCGGCTGAGGCGGTGACGGCCGCAAGGGAGGCGGCGAGTAAGACGGCGAGTAGAAGTAATTGGGTGCGTTTCATAACGGGTGCTGGATTGTTGTGATTTACAATTGAACGGACAATGCAAACGCAGGTCCGCAATCAACGACTGGCGACAGAGTGGCGACGGCGGGGTGATGGAACAAGCAGAAACACCAATCGCAGCGGACTTGGAAATAAGTTTGGAGAAGACGAAGGAAAAGCCGCGCTACATTCCGAACGCAACTCTGGACAAGCAGCTTTGAAAGTGCGCAAAGTTGGCGCGAAGGGCAACCCGGTCCCGTTCACGGTCGGCGCAATCCTTGTGCTATTGCCGTAATTGACAAGCCCGGGAACTTCCAAGGGAAAGATGACTTGAGTATGAACTGGGAAAGACGACTTGTACTCCTCGCTGCCACATTCGTGGCAACAATCCTCACCGTGCGCGCCGCTGTGCCACCCGATTCGGTGCATGTAAAAAAGATATTCGCCAATCCGCCTCGCGAATACAGCACCGGACCGCTTTGGGTCTGGAACGACATGCTGACCGACGAGCAGATTCGATCCACGTTGCGCGACCTTGCGAAACAGAGGGTAAAACAGGTCTGGGTGCATCCGCGTCCCGGCTTGATGACGCCCTACCTTTCCGACCAGTGGTTTCACCTTTGGGGAGTCGCACTCAACGAAGCCGAGAAACTCGACATGAACGTGTGGATTTACGACGAGAATTCCTATCCCTCGGGCTTCGCTGGCGGCTGGGTGCCGGAGTTGATGCCCGAGTCGCGCGGGCGCGGCCTGAAGTTGTCGGAAACCCAGTCACCGCCGGTGTGGGACACTAATCTGCTCGCGGTTTTCCTCCTCAAGGACAGTTCGGCTGAGAACATTACCTCCAAGGTGAAGGCAGGAGAGACACTGGGCGAAGGGCGCTATCTCTCCGCCTCCGTTCAGCGAGCCAAGAATTCGCCATGGAACGCCGACCGGTGCTACGTGGATTTGCTTTATCCCGGAGTCACAGAGAAATTCCTTGAAGTCACACTCGAAGCCTACCGCAAACATTTCGGCAAGGAGTTTGGCAAACGCATCCCTGGATCATTCACAGACGAACCCGAACTGCGTCCGGCAGGCGGACTGCCTTGGACTCAAGACTTGCCCGAACAGTTCAAGAAACGTTGGGGCTACGACCTCATTGAAAGCCTTCCGAGCATCGCTGCTGAAATCGGCGACTGGAAAAAGGTCCGCCACGATTACTACCAGACACAACTCGACCTTTTCATCGAACGCTGGGCCAAGCCGTATTTCGACTACTGCGCAAAGAACAACCTCGAATTCACCGGCCACTACTGGGAACACGAGTGGCCGCGTTGCGCCGGGGTGCCGGACAACATGGCAATGTCTGCATGGCAACAGCGTCCCGGCATTGACATTCTTATGAACCGATATGAGGAGAACACGCACGCCCAGTTCGGCAATGTGCGTTCCTGCCGTGAAATCTCCAGTCTCGCGAACCAGTTCGGTCGCCGCACGCTTGTCGAAGTCTATGGCGCGGGCGGCTGGGATTTACGATTTGAAGACATGAAGCGCATTGGCGACTGGCTCGAAGTCCTTGGCGTCAACACGCTCAATCAGCACGTTGACTACATCACCATCCGCGGCGCGCGTAAACGCGACCACCCGCAGTCCTTCTCGTATCACGAGCCGTGGTGGGATGCTTATCACGTCTCAGCCGAATACCTCGCGCGACTTTCCGCAGCATTAACGCAAGGGGAACAGGTTAACCGCATACTCGTGCTCGAACCGACAACCACCGCATGGATGTATCAGGGTAATGAAGGCAAACTGAAGGAGATCGGCGATTCCTTTTTCAAACTGCTCATGTCGCTCGAAGCCGCGCAGATCGAATACGACCTCGGTTGCGAAGATGTGATCGTCCGACACGGCTCAGTGTCGGGTCGGCAGCTCCGCGTTGGCCAGCGCAACTACGACGTGGTCGTCCTGCCACCCTACACAGAGAATCTCGATTCGCGCGTCGCCGACCTTGGAGAGCAACTGCTCGGAGCGGGCGGCAAAGTCGTGTGCTTTGGTGACGCACCTTCGCGGCTGAACGGCAGCAAATCATCGCGCGTGGAAGAAGCCGTCAACGAACCCGGTTGGACGACGGCAAAAGTTGAAGACGCCGTTTCCGTTCTGAGCCAGTGGAATCGAAATGACGAATTCCAGATTCGTCGGGCGACGGACGATCATGGCATTCTCTTTCACATGCGCCGCCAGCTTGCAGATGGCCAGTTGCTTTTCCTTGTGAACACCAGCATCGAGTCCCCCTCAGCAGGTGAGATTTCATCCACGTTGAAAGGGATTGAGCAATTGGATCCCTACACTGGAAAAGTTACATCATATTCATTCGGGCAGTCTGCTTCCGGCGTAACAGCTACTTTCAAGTTACCGCCCTCCGGCAGCCTGCTGCTCTTCATGTCCGACAAGGCGGGCAAACCAACATCCCCTGCCCTTGCCGAAAGCGTGGCGGTGTTGCCGCCAACGGGTCCGACATTGACCCGACGAATTGAACCAAACGTGTTGACTCTCGATTACGTTGACATCACCGCCGGCGGCGAGACGAAGACCGATTCTTATTTCTATCCAGCAGGCCAGTTCGCGTTCAAACAAAACGGACTGCCCCGCAATCCGTGGGACAGCGCCGTTCAATTCAAGGATGAGTTGATCTCGAAGAAGTTCGCGCCGGACAGTGGCTTCACTGCCAGTTACAAGTTCAACATCGCGGGCACCGTTCCCAATAACCTCGTCATCGTGATTGAGCGACCGGACCTGTACACGATCACATGCAACGGACAGCCCGTGGAATCCAAGCGTGGCAGTTGGTGGCTGGACAAGGCGTTTGGAAGAATCTCCATCGCATCTGTGGCACACATCGGAGAAAACATTGTGACCGTAAAGGCCGCGCCGTTCACAATCTACCACGAACTCGAACCTGCTTACCTCCTTGGTGATTTCACACTCAAGTCCGCTGAAAAAGGATTCATTGTCGAAGCTGACAAACCCATCCAGCTCGGCAGTTGGAAGGAACAAGGACATCCTTTCTATAGCGCGGGTGTCGCCTACCGCCAAAGTTTCGACATTGGCAAGCCAGGTGGCAAATACGTTGTCGCGCTCCCCAAGTGGCTTGGCAGTGTCGCGAAAGTTTCCGTGAACGGCAAACACGCGGGCTACATTGATGCGCCGCCGTGGGAGTGCGACGTGACCAAGAGCCTCAAACGCGGCGGAAACAACATCGAGGTCACCGTCATCGGCACATTGAAGAACACGCTCGGACCACACCACGGCAAACCGGCACTCGGCGCCGCCTGGCCCAGTGCGTTCCACATCGGCCCAAACCCAGGTCCGCCGTCCGGCGATGCGTACTCCACCGTCGGCTACGGATTGTTTGGACCGTTTGTATTGCGGCAAGTCCGTTGATCCGATTAGTCCGCGGCTCCGCCGAATAATACTGGAAATGAAATCATTTCTCTATTGTATCGGACTCACCGTCGCTTTGATTTCAATGCCGTTCGCTGGAGGCGCTGATGCCCCAGCAAGCATTCCGGCCAAACTGCCCGCCCGCGTAGCTTCAAGCCATGCCAAGCCTTTGGTGGGCGCAATTCGATGGGATGCCTGGCAGGAAAATGGCGACATTCAAGCCACCGTCGAGCGGACGCTTGGTTCCAACCACTGGCATTATCGGCTGCCATTTTTCGCCCGCGTCAGCGGCTCGAATTCCGTGGCCATCAACGGCAACACCCAGGCCATCATGGATCAGGAAATCAACTACGCCGCCGATGCCGGCATTGATTACTGGGCCTTTTGCC
>JABFSR010000233.1 GCA_013140495.1 Verrucomicrobiota bacterium | reverse complement strand
CTTCCTTCTCACCGAGCCTTAAACGGCACGTCGAAATAGAAAACCTGCTTGGTGTCCTTTTCCGAACCAGTCTCAGCAGCCGAAATCTCAAGGCTGTCGCCGAGCAAGGTCGTGGTTACGATCCGACCGTCAGGACCTGTCACCAGAAATTCGCACGGATGGACGAAGACGATGTATCGTCCGTTTTCCTTGGATCGCGCCTGGAGAATTGGATCGTTTGATTTCGGTCCGAACATGCCTCCAGATGGGCAAATCAAAAACTCCGCGCCGTCCGCCACAATACTGCTGACCAGATCCGGATGTTTGCGATCTGCGCAGATCATCATGCCGAGCCGCCCCAACCCTGTGTCAAATGCCGGCGTGTTTGTGCCGGGAGTGTTCCTCACCAACTCATGCTCCAGCGCGTGCTTGCGATATTTGCCCAGCATCTTGCCATCCGGGCCGATCAGCACGGAGGTATTGTAACGCAGATCGCCGTCCGCTTCAGTCATGCCTGCCACGAGATGAATCTTCAACTCCAGGGCAAGTGCTGCCAGCCGTTGAACATATTTCCCGTCCGGGATCGGCTCGCCGAGCGCGCGATAGTCCGCCAGTGGAATGCTTTTGTCCTTGATCGCGTAGCCGTCCAGAAAACATTCCGTCGTCACCACAATTCGAGCGCTGCCCTTGGCAGCCTCGCGCACCATCGGTTCGAGTCGGTGAAAGTTCGCCTCCTTGTCCGCGCGAATCCATTTGAGAACAATGCCGGCCACCCGGACTGTGGCATTGCTCCGTGACTCCGACTGAGCATTGGAAACAAACTCGCAGCCAAACAGCACCGCCAGACACACGGTCAACAAGCGCACAGCCTGCTGCTGTCTGCGGCAATCGTAAATCGTGTGAAGCTGGTCAGGCCGCCGGTTTTTCATCATTCAGGGGTGATTGTGGTGAAGAGGTGCGGACTCCACGGAAGTAAGCGGAGGATTGTGGACGAAAAAGGAAACACGCAACAATGCCGAATAGCACAACGTGCATTGCAAATTCCGTCACAGAGTGAAAGGCACTCAGGACAATGTGGTACGCCATCCATACCGCCAGCAGCCAACGCGCCCAGTTGACACCACGCAGCATGAACACGCCGGCTAGAATGACAGCCAGACGGATCAACAAAACCGCGACCAGGCCGTAATCAAACGGAGAGTGAAACGAAAACTCGGAGAGATGGTACACCACCCCGACACTGCCAGTTGCAATAAAGAGCCAACTGATAATCGTGATGGATAGCGGGCGGTTGTTCATGGAGTGTGAACGTCACGACCCTCTGTTTACGAGATTGCTCATTTGCTATTGGACCATGCGGCCCGCCTCCGGTTACCCAACTTGATCTGACGTTCCGGCCGCGTGGGATTTTGTTTATCAAACCCATGCCCGGCATTTTTGTGTTGCCCGAGTCTCCCCCCGCTGAAAACTACACCGGCAAAAAAACTGGACAACAAGGCTTCGCTCTTACTCCTATTTCTTACGAGCCATCTCTCTTGAAGCTCTTCAATAGAATAAGAGCCTTATCCCAGCCGTTCGACGTGCCTGCGAATCGTCCGCTCCACAACGTACCGTCGGAGGTCATCATGAAGATGACAAGCAAACGATTTGTGCCGTTTTCAAAAGTGGCGTAGCTGCCCTGACAATTCTCGCCCGCAAATCGGTCATTCATCCAAGGTCCGGAACTGGTTGCGGAAGACTTCGTCGCCTGCTCCCCTCTACCATCCGGCCAATGCTGAAGAATCTCAAGAGAACCGTCCTCTACTGTGACTGCGCTTACCGTATAGGAATGAAGGCCTCCAAGTATCTTTGCGTGTTCTACCGTCCAACCGGTGGGACACGAAAACGAAATTGGCTCTTTGCTGCTCGATGCACAGCCGAGCAAAAGAACCATCAGCCAAAGGATTGAAAAGGGCGTTCGTATAAGAAGGCAACGAACCAACCACGCCGAGTCAGTGAACGAGAATCGCGTAGCGGAACTGAAGCTACTCCCCGGCGTTAGATGCAGCGCATCGGTCGTGTGTCTCATGTGACATAATCCAAGTGGCGTAGCGGCGGACATGATCGGCTGCTGCGCCCTGACAACTGCGCGCAACATTAAACGCTCTTTCCGGCGCAACATGCAAAACGAAACGAAGCTGGTCTTTGAACTGTTCGGAGAACTGACCGCGAACCAGTCGGTCGAGAATCGCACGAACAGCACGTGTGCGCTGCGGCTGCGACATACGGCAGTGCTTGAGGCGTCGCGCCATCATCGCTCGTGCTCTGCCATGCCAGAGGCCAAGGGCCTCCGCCTCGATAAATGTAACACACTCCTCTACCGCGTCGGGATCATCCGTGAGCAGGCGGTCACACAGCGCAAGCAACTCTCCCTTGTCGAGCGACTCGAAATTGGATGTTTGGGTTTTCATCGCGATGTGCGGCGAGAAGGGCCTAGTCAGTATCACTTTTGCTCGGAGCGAGAGCGGTGTTTGCTCTCCGCGGTGGTGTGGGTTTCTCTGGTGTCATGATTGGGTTTTATTTCACGCCTCCAGCTTTGTCAACAAGGGTTGTATGGCTTTTTGTCCATGTATGTTGAAATCATACTCGGCGTTTGGTCTTAATCGTGTTCTCAATCGTAATCTGGTTTGTCACGGCGGAGCGGGCGGGATGGAGATTAGGATTAAGAGTCTGAGTGTGGATGCGGCAGATCACACAAGCGCTTGACGACAGCGAAGCCGCTGTCTATTCGTTGCCGCAGCCTGATGATTTTATTCTCTTTACCCCGATTCGTTCTGGCGGCTGGTCTCGTGTTGATCAGCCTCGCCGGACAACGTCTTTGCGCCGCCACAGCGGATCAACCAAACCAGGATTACCAGCTTTTCGCGCGCAGCAATCTCGTTGCATGGTGCATTGTTCCCTTTGATTCGAAGAAGCGCGGCCCGGAGGCGCGGGCGGAAATGCTCGAACGGCTCGGCTTCAAACTCTTCGCCTACGATTACCGGGCGGAACACATCCCAACCTTCGACGCGGAGGTGGATGCTCTCGCCCGTCACCACGTGCAACTGTTCGCCTGGTGGTTTCCCGGCGCGCTCAATGACGAGGCACGACTGATCCTTGATGTGCTCAAGCGGCATAAGATTCACGCGCAACTCTGGGTAATGGGTGCTGGTGCAATGCCAAAGACCGCCGCAGAACACGAGGCGCTCGTGGCAGCCGAGGTCAAGCGACTCCAACCCATTGCCGAGGCGGCGGCGCAGATTGGCTGCACGGTTGCGCTTTACAATCACGGCTCGTGGTTTGGTGAACCGGAGAATCAAATTGAAATCATCGAACGGCTCAAGGCAGTTGGCATCTCGAACGTGGGCATCGTCTATAATCTCCACCACGGCCACGAACATCTGGATCGTTTCGGCGCGTTGCTGCGTCTGATGAAACCCTACCTCGTGGCGCTGAATCTCAACGGCATGATCCGCGATGGCGATGAGCGCGGGCAGAAGATCATCCCCATCGGCCAGGGCGATATTGACCTCCACCTCTTGCGCGCAATTCGCGACAGCGGCTGGCGCGGGCCCGTCGGCATTCTCAACCATACTGACGAAGACGCCGAAGCGCGGCTGCTCGACAATCTTGAAGGTCTTGACTGGCTCTCACCGCAATTGGATGGGCGGCCTGCCGGTCCAAAACCAACTCCACGTTCATGGAAAGCTCCGCCCTCCACACATGCCACAGCCGTGAGCGGCGAGCCTTCGCTCTCGCCTGCGTTCGGAAAAGCGTTGCGCGGCAGCATGGTCATCCCGGGTCGGAAGGAATTTCGCGAACGCCCGCTGACAATCGAATGCCGCGCCAAGTTGGACAACGCCGCCAATTTCAACATCCTGGTCGCCAGCGATCCGAAGAGTTCCGCCGATCACTGGGAGATGTACTCCTACGCGGGCAGCGGCGTGTTAAGTCTCTACCAACCGGGTCGCGGGGGTGAAGTTGTATCCGGCGTGAACATTTGCGACGGACAATGGCACTCTTTGGCGGCGATCATCAAGCTGGAGCGCGTGCGATTGTTCGTGGACGGCAAACTCGTGAAGGATGCACCAGCCCAGCCGCGCTCAGGCAATCCTGTATCTGGAGATTTTGCGATTGGCAGATTGGTTGAAGGCGGACTTGGTTGCAACGGATTGCTGGACAACGTCCGCATTTCGCGCGGCGTGCGTGACATTGTCGGCGTGCAGGAACGCCCGTTTGAAAAAGATGCAGCCACGCTGGGCTTGTGGAATTTCGACGAACTCACGGCGGCGACCGGCAAGCCGGATTACTGGTCAGTGGAAAATGCAGAAGAGCGGGCGGCGTTGCCTGAGTTCAGAGTCATTCCTGCCGCATTGCCAAGTCAGCTCACACCAGCAAACGGCTTTCCCAAACGCGAAACATTCTTGACGTGGCATCGTTCGCACGGAGACAACGGCGGCACGCGCTATTCGGCACTCGATCAGATCAGCCGCCAAAACATTACGAATCTTCAGGTGGCGTGGACTTACCATTCGCGCGATGGCAGCAATGCGATCCAGTGCAATCCGATCATCGTCAACGGCGTGATGTTCGCCCCCACAGCTGGACGCCATCTTGTGGCAGTAAACGCTGCCACCGGAGAGGAATTGTGGCGCTTCAAACCTGCAGGACGGCCAGCGTTTCGAGGCTTGATTTACTGGCCTGGTGGTAACGGCGCTGGCGAGCGCGTGATGTTTTGCGCTGGTAAATTTCTTTACGCGCTTGATCCCATGTCGGGCCAGCCCATCAAAAGCTTTGGTCAGGACGGCAAGGCCACCCTGCCCGGCGTCTCGTCGGATCATTTCGGCGCAGCCACGGCCGGGCCGACGATCTTCGAGCGTACACTTGTCGTGCCAGGGTTTGAGAAAGACGTGTGGGCATTCGATGTGATCACGGGCGAACAACGGTGGACGTTTCACACGGTGCCACAACCGGGCGAATTCGGTTTTGACACATGGGGTCAAACGGAAACTTACGGCGCGAACTGCTGGTCAGGAATGGCAATGGACGAACAGCGAGGCATCGCCTACATCACCACGGGTTCACCCAAGAAGAATTTTATCGGTGTCGGAAATCCCGGAGACAACTTGTTCGGCAACTGCGTCATTGCTCTGGACGCACGAACAGGCCAGAGGCTCTGGCATTTCCAGGAAATCCGCCACGACATCTGGGACCTCGACATTCCATCGCCGCCGAATCTCACCACAATCACGCACGAAGGTAAACGCGTGGACGTTGTCGCCGTGGTAACAAAGATCGCGAATACAATCCTCCTCGACCGCGTGACGGGGAAACCAATTTTCCCTTTCCGCCTGCGCCGTGCGCCAACAAGCGATTTGCGTGGCGAAACAACTTCGCCCTACCAGCCTGATCCGGAGTTGCCTGAGCGTTTCTCCAAAAAGGAATTCACCGCCGCTGATCTGACGGATCGCACGGAAGAGGCTGCGGATTTCGCGCTCACTCGGTTCAAGAGCGCGACGACCGGATGGTTTCGCCCCGGCAGCGAGGGACGCGCGAATCTCTTTTTTAACATTGATGGCGGCGCAGAATGGACCGGCGCTTGTGTTGACCCGGATACAGGTCATCTCTACGTCACCGCGAATCACATGGGATGGCTCATTTCCATTTTCCGAAATGATGACCCGCCCGACGATCCAAAAACACCGCGTACGCGAGGCCTGACTGTTTTTGAAACCACCTGTGCGTCCTGTCACGGCACGAACCGTCTCGGTATCGGCGTGGCTCCGCCATTGCGTGGAGTGAGGCATCGCCTCACGGATGAACAGGTGACAAATCAGATTCGCACTGGCAGGAACGGAATGCCCGCAGTGCCGGAAGCCCAACTCAGCGAGCAAGACCTCAAGGCGCTGCTGGATTACGTCATGTTGCGCGACCGTCCGATGCCAGCGAAGACCGCGCCGCCGGAACGTCCGGTTTACAGTTTCACAGGTTACCCAAGATTCGTGGACCACGAAGGCTATCCCGCAAACAAACCACCATGGGGAACTCTCAACTGTCTTGACCTGAACAGCGGCAAACTGCTCTGGAAAGTGCCGCTCGGCGAGTTCCCGGCACTCACCGCACAGGGTGTTCCCAAGACCGGCACGGAGAACTATGGCGGCGCAATCGTGACTGCGGGCGGACTTGTTTTCTGCGCGGGCACCATTGATTCCAAAATTCGCGCATTCGACAAAGTCACCGGTGAGGAAGTCTGGTCCGCCAAACTTCCGTGGGTCGGCAATGCGCCGCCGGCAACGTATCAAATTGATGGCCGGCAATACATCGTCATCGCATCCACAGGCAGCAAGCTCGGCACATCGTTCGGCGACGCCTACGTGGCATTCGCATTGCCGCCTGCCAAGCAATGAACGCCCACCGCTCTGCCCCGCGCGGCTTCACGCTTGTGGAGTTGCTCGTGGTCATTGCGATCATCGCGATACTGGCTGCGTTGCTTTTGCCTTCTCTGGCCAAAGCAAAGTCCAAGGCACGGCAAACCTCCTGCCTCTCAAATCTTCACCAGATCGGACTCGGCTTTTCGCTTTACCTCGCCGACTACGTGGACCGCTTTCCCGATCAACGGACATTGAAGACTGCGCTCGGCTTCAGACCCTGGACCGACTGGCCACCGTCTGATCCGCGCGGCGGGTGGGCCGCACTGGCCTTGAGCAACTATCTCGGCAGTTCGCGAGTCTGGATTTGCGCCGAACTTTCGGCCTCGTCGCAGTTGCGCGATCTGCCGCAGTGCGTTCAACTGGCGCGCACCAACGATTCCACCTCGACCGTCGGTTATTGGCTCTGGCGGTTCGATCGCACGGACGATCCAGTGCCATTGGATAATTTCTGGCTCAAGACTCCGCAACAGGCATTGCAGGATTTGCGCGAGGCAAACAACCCGACTGTGGGTCGTCCGGAATCCTTGGGCGACGTGGAGTTCGCAGTTGATCCTTACTTCCCGAAAACTGCTCCAACCGTGGCAGCCGAACTCAAGGGAATCGCCATCCACCGAGGTGGACGTAACCGGCTCATGCTGGATCAGCGGGTGGAGTTCGTGCGCGATGCGCGACTGCGATGAAAATAGTAGAAGCGACGCCCTCGTCGCTTGGGAATCGCGGCCACATCCCCCTACGGCGACGAGGCGTCGCCGCCACGTTGGGCGACTTCAACATCCCCCGTCCCGCGTCCGGCGATTGACACAGGAATCGCTCCCGCGCAATCTCATCAAGTGCAAATTGACGCAACCCAATCCACTTTCAAACATCTCTCTCCTCAACGCATGTCTTCACTCATATCCGTGAGGCAATTGTTCACTACTCTGCTTCTCTCAATCTCTACCGCCACCACGACCTTTGCCGCTGAACCAGCGACGGGATCCGCAGACAGCGAGGTCATCGTTCCACAAAAGATGATCCAGCTTTTCAACGGGCACGATCTTTCGTCGTTCTACACATGGCTCGTGGATTTTCACCGCGAAGATCCGCACCGGGTGTTCTCCGTGGTGGATCAGGTGGATGGCGCACCAGCAATTCGCGTCAGTGGGCAACAATTCGGCGGGTTGTACACGAAGCAACGGTACGCGAACTACCGGTTGGTTGCAGAATTCCGTTGGGGTGTCGCCACATGGGGTGCGCGCACGAATGCCACCAAGGACAGCGGAATACTTCTGCACTGCTCGGGCCGGGACGGAAATTACTTGTCAAAAACTTTCAACGGCCCTTGGATGCGATCATACGAATTCCAGATCATAGAAGGCGGCGTGGGCGACATGCTGGTGCTTGGTGGTTACGAACCGGACGGCACCATTCAAAAGTATTTCGCGACGTGCAACGTGGTGAAAGATCGCGACGGCGAGCCGTGCTGGGACGCAAACGGCAAGGCGACTATGTTTGAAACGGGTCGGATCAACTGGTGGGGGCGCGATCCCGACTGGGCCGACAAACTGGGATTCCGAGGCAAGAAGGACGTTGAGAGTCCCGGCGGCGAGTGGACGCACGTTGAAACCGTGTGTGCTGGTGACACGCTCGATTACTTCGTGAATGGCAAGCGGGTGAATCAAGCGTCACAACTCAGCCACAAATCCGGCCAGCTCATTTTCCAATCCGAGGGCGCGGAAATTTTCTTCCGCCGCATAGAACTGCATCCGTTGCCGGCGGCGAAATGACGACGCGCGCGTAATTTCCAAGCATTATGCTCACGCACCGTCAGACGCTTGAACGGAGAAAAGGCTGGGCGAACCGGAATAACCGGCCTACGTTTTCCCGCGTGAACCTTGATTTCAACGTCGTGATATTCCAATACACGAACAGCCTGTCGTATATTAATTGTTGAACTAAACCGCTTCGCGCGTCGCACATGCAAACCACTGGCACATCACCAAGAAGGCTGGTCACAATCGCTGGGTGCATTTTTGTCGTCGTTTTCGGCGGTTGGTGTTTGCTCTGGTTTGCTTCCCCTGGACTCTCGCTCTCCAATGCGGAAGGTATTTATCAGTTTCTCGGAGTAGGTTTCGTCGGGTTGGCATCCGGTATAGCCGCGCTACTGGCGGCACGAAGTCGGTGGCGTTGGCTTCTGCTGTTGCTCTTATTGCCGATCAGTCTTGTATTTTGTGAGCGCGCTTTGGAGTTGTGGTCTTGGTCGTATCGCCGGGGTGTCTTTCCATATTTTCTGTTCTTGATTCCGTCTGCTCTGGCGTCTTTAGCTTTATCGGCTTTCACACGGTGTTTCACCCAAACTTGACGTCCGTCCGCTAGCCGGCTTTCTTTGCAGAACATAGCCCGAGCCAGCCTCCATGCGCTCCCTTTTGCGCTGATCTTCGCTCCCATGTGGCTCACGAAGGACGACTTTAGCTTTTTGATTCCAGCGTCTTCTTTTCTTTTCATTCCCGGCTACGGAGGCATTTTCGGAGGCGCGCTATCTGACGGTCGAGGCATCATCATCGCCTCAGCATCACTGGGCGCAGTCTGGGTGCTGATTGCGTCGTTCTTCTTGCGGAGCCGTCATCGACCATTGACACAGGAGATATAGAATAATTGAAGGGCCTAATCACCAAAGGATGGAAAGGATCGGAGCGCGTGTGAGTTGGGCAGCATGTTTTTAGGGGTAGTCGCGGTAGTCGCACCGATTGTCGCGTCGTAGCAGGGAGAGACTGAAGCGTCCTTTCAATCCGGGGTTGAACCCGCCTCAATAAAACTGCTACGGCTTGCGTGCCGCCGGTATGCAGAAGAAATAGACCTTCCCGCCTCCTTCCGGCGTTTGATCCGTGAACGAGCCGATGATCCAGCCATCCGCAGTCACTTCGCGACGGCCGCCGATGGCATACGGATTCATCACCGCTTCGCTGACTGCGTGATCGCGCCAGGTCTCGCCGTTATCTTCGCTCTCCAGGCAAACGAGACGATTGCTCGCGGCATCCTGGCCCACGCAGTAGAGCGGTGAGTGTGGTTCACGCGCAGGAGTTGCGAAGAAGCCATCGTTTCGTGCCAAGCTGATTCTGGCCACTTTACCAACTGAAATTCTGTCCTTCCCGTTTTTTGTTGTCATGTGTGAAATGCCTGCGGACAATTCAAAATCATGTCGCCCATGCAGTCGAGAAAGCTGCTTTTCATTTTGAATCTGTTCGCGCCGTTGTGCGGTAGCATTTGCGCAACCGCACAAGGTTTCTCTCCGCAGGAGTCGCCCAGCCAGATGTCACTTCCCGCTGATCTCCAGGTCCAACTCGTAGCCAGTGAGCCGATGATCGCACAGCCGGTTTGCATTGAGTTCGACGACCGCGGTCGTCTTTGGGTGATGCAGTATCTCCAATATCCCAATCCCGCCGGCCTCAAGCGCTCAGTCGTGGATCGCTGGTCGCGTACGACCTACGACCGCGTTCCCGAGCCTCCACCTCACGGACCGAAAGGCGCGGATCGCATCACGATTCTTGAGGACACCGACGGCGACGGACGCGCCGACAAGGCTCACGATTTTGTGAACGGACTCAACCTCGCCAATGGTCTCGCGTTCGGCCACGGAGGCGTGTTCGTGCTGAACGTTCCCTATCTGCTGTTCTATCCTGACCGCAACGGCGACGACATTCCCGACAGTGATCCGATTGTCTGCCTCTCCGGCTTCGGCATGGAGGACGCACACTCGATTGCGAACTCGCTCACATGGGGGCCGGACGGCTGGCTCTACGGTTGCCAGGGCAGCACGGTCACAGCGCACATTCGCGGAATCGAATTTCAGCAAGGCATCTGGCGTTACCATCCGTTGACTCACGAGTTTGAACTGTTCTGCGAGGGCGGCGGAAACTCCTGGGGCCTCGACTTCGACGACGAAGGTGAACTGATTTACAGCACAAACCTCGGGCCTTACCGAAATCTCCACGGCGTTCAAGGCGCTTACTATTGGAAAAGCTTCGGCAAACACGGCGCGCTGCACAATCCGTATGCGTTCGGTTACTTTGATCACATCCCGCACACCAATTTCACCGGCGGTCACGTGACGGATGGCGGAATCATCTATCAAGGCACGAACCTGCCTGCACGCTTCCAGAACCGTTACGTCTGCGGCGATCTCCTAGGTCACGGCGTGCAGTGGCACGAAATGTATCGCTGGGGTTCGACGTTCACATCATCGCACGGCGGCTATCTGCTGGAGGCAAATGACAAGTGGTTTGCCTCGACGGATGTCACCATGTCTCCGGATGGCGCGGTGTATGTGGCCGATTGGTACGACCAACGCACAGCGCATCCGGACCCGGACGCAGATTGGGATCGCAGCAACGGTCGCGTCTATCGTATTTCAGCTAAGGGAACAAAGCCCGCGCCCGTGCCTGACCTGCGGAAGTTTTCAACGCCACAACTCATCGCGCTGCTGGGCGACCGCAACGACTGGATTGTTCGCAAGGCCCGCCGCGTGCTGGCCGACCGCCGTGATCCGGAAGCCATCCTCCCGCTGCGCTCGCTCGTCCTCGAAACGTTGAACGATCACCTTGCTCTCGAAGCTTTGTGGGCACTTTACGTGAGCGGTGGATTCAACGAAGCCTTCGCAGCAAAAGCGCTCGATCACCGTTATGCGCCGATTCGCAAGTGGACGATCCGTTTGCTTGGCGACGAGAAGCATGTTTCTCCTTTGATCGCTGCACGCCTCACTGAACTCGCCAAATCCGATCCGGATGTTCGAGTCCGAATGCAACTGGCGTCTTCCGCCCAACGATTGCCGGCGAACCAGGCTTTGCCGATCATCGAGACGTTATTGGTGCGTGACTCTGACGGCAACGATCCCTACCTGCCCTTGTTGCTCTGGTGGGCCGTTGAACGTCACGCAATCGCTGCGCTGCCGGATGTCGAAAGATTCTTCACTTCTCCAACTGCATGGAAGTCCGGTCTGGTGAGGAACGTAATTCAGGAACGTTTGATGCGCCGCTGGATGGCTGAAGGCAGCACTGTATCCTATGATGCCGGCGCGCGGTTGCTCGCCAGCGCGCCCGATGACGCTCAACGCCAGCGTCTGCTCGCCGCACTCGATCAGGGATTTCACGATCGCCCCGCAGGGTCGGTTGGTTTCGGTTCGGGAGGATTGTTTGCGAGCACCGCAGTCACGGAGGTTCGCACGAATCGCACTCAGACGCATGTTGAGCGGGTAACGCCAGCGCTCAACGCACAACTCGATTCCCTCTGGCGCGATGACACAACTGATCCGGTTTTGATTCGAGTCGCTGCCCGCACGGGTCGCGAAAATGCGGTACCACGTGCGCGTGCGCTGCTCGCGGATGCAAATGCGAAACCAGAACTTCGCCTCAACCTGATCCAGATGTTGGGCGAACTGGGCAAAAACTCCGACGCAGAACGCCTGCTCAAGCTCGTCGGTGATGCGCCTGAATCGCTACAACTCGCGGCGCTTGATGCCTTGCCGGATTTTGATATGCCGACCCTTCCTGCCGAGTTGCTCCAGCGCTACCCCAAGCTTGGCGACCGAGTTCGCGCACGAGTGCGGCAGGTATTGTTGAGTCGCAAACCTTGGGCTGCGGGAATCTTACGTGCCGTGGATTCAGGGCGGTTGCAGGCCACGGATTTTGCAGTTGAACAACTCCGCGTCGTTGCACTGCACGGGGACAGGGAACTCAACGATCTGGTCAGGAAGCATTGGGGCAAGATGAGCAGCGGCACAGCCGAAGAAAAGCTGGCCGAGATGCGCCGGCTAAACAACGATCTTAATGTCGGGCCGGGTGATCCTGCGCGCGGCCATGAAATTTTCACGAAGGTCTGCGGCGTTTGCCATACGATGTTTGGCGAAGGTGGGAAGATTGGCCCGGATTTGACCACGGCGAATCGCGCGGATCGCGAATTTTTGCTGGGCAGCATTGTTGACCCCAGCGCCGCCATACGGAAGGAGTTCCTCGCCTACGAAGTTGAGACCAAGGATGAACGCGTTGTCTCCGGCGTGATTGTGGACCAGAGCAGCGGGAACCTCACCCTAGGCATCGTCACCGGGGAGCGAGTTGTCATTCCTCAGGTACAGGTCACAGCAATGCGCGAGTCAGCGATATCAATCATGCCTGAAGGATTGGTCAAACCGCTGAACCCCCGGGAACTGCGCGACCTGTTCAGCTTTCTCCAGAGCGCAAACAAGGTCGCCTCCAAATAATGAAGACACGCATCGCACTTTCTTGCCTCACTCTCGTGACTGCAATCGCGAACCTCGACGCCGCAGACACACCACGCATCTACGAGAACAAACTCACGCCAATCAAGCGGCCCAGGCCCTTGCTCGCGGATCATCCCGAGTGGGTCGAGCCGATTCGCGAGAAAAATCGTTGGGAGTCTCCTGCCATCGTGAACGACCAAGATGCAGACCTGCATGTGCGCGCTTGGCGCTGGAGTTACAACGCTCGCGGCATCATTGAGACGCCGAACCACCTTCGTGCCAACCAGACCGCAATCGTCATGGTTCATCCGTGGGGCATTGATGATGGCCAAGGTTGGGATACGCCCGAACCCGCGGGTGTCGCCGACTTTTGCACGCCGGAGAAAAATCATCTCGCAGCAAAACACACACGCGGAGTGATTGATCCGTTCCACAAGTCGCTGCGAGGAAAGGTTGGCGCGATCCTCTACAGCCTCCCGGGCGAGTGCGATCCGATCCGCCGCAAGATGTACCGCTCGTTCATGCACAACCCCGACCCAGCGGAACGAAAACAGGGCGCTGAAGAGCTCGACGCCAAGTTGCGTGGTTTCAATTATCGCGGCGAACCGCTCGTGACGTCACTCACGCTCTCAAGCGACAAACCGGTGGTGGATTACTTCAAACAATTTCCCGGCCTCGACGCTTATCGCTACAACAATCCGGGTTTCTGGCAGCTCCCAATTCCCGTCACACGCGACGTCACTGTTCACCCGGACGACGTGGTGGTTTATGATGGCGAGGGCTACGACAAGCTAAAGGCATTTCTCCAGCAGCAAGGCATCCGCCATGTGCTGCTCACGGGCTATGCCACGGACATGTGCTACGCGCGCACCTGCGCCGGCTACGAGAATTTGTCGAAGGATTTCAACACGTTCCTCGTCGGCGATGCCACCCTCGCGACTTTCCCGGCGCACGTGACGCCGAAGTTCGCCACCAGCGCGCACATCGCTTTCGCTTCACTCAACCAGTTCGTCACCCAAATTTCATGGATCAAATATGAACCAAAGCGGAAATAAGCCCACACCGGCAGGAGCGCGGACCTCCGAGTCGGCGAGTCTTCAAGGATCACGCCAGGAACACGCGGACTCGGCGGTCCGCGCTCCAAATCGCCGCGAGTTTGTCCGCAACATTTCGTTGGCTGGAGCGGCGGCAGGATTGGGTGGCGTTGGCGTGCTGGCTCAACCCACTCCGGCACCGCAACGCGACAAGGCGCTCATCGCCATCACGCTCGACCTGGAGATGGCGCGCAATTTTCCAAAGTGGGAGGACTCGCACTGGGACTACGAGAAGGGAAATCTCAATGACGACGCCAAGCGTTACGCCATTGAAGCCGCGCGAAGGGTCAAGGCACACGGAGGCATGATTCACTTCTTTGTCGTCGGCCAGGTGTTCGAACAGGAGAACGTGGATTGGCTCAAGGAACTCAATCAAAACGGCCATCCCATCGGCAATCACACCTACGATCACGTCTATGTGCTCGCAACCAAGCCCGAGGACATCCAGTATCGTTTCAAACGCGCGCCGTGGTTGATTGAGGGGAAATCTCCCGCGCAGGTGATCCGCGAAAACGTTCAGCTTTGCACCGAGGCCATGCGCACCAGACTTGGATTTGGCCCGGCGGGTTTTCGTACGCCCGGCGGTTTTGCAGACGGCTTGAATGGCCGCACGGACGTGCAGCAAATGTTGCTCGACTGCGGATTCAAATGGGTGAGCTGCAAATACCCCGCGCATCTTTACGGCAATCCGGGCGAAGCCGCGACCAAGGAAGTCCTCGACAACATCGTCAAGGCGCAGACCGCCGCCCAGCCGTTCGTCTATCCGACCGGCTTGATTGATGTCCCCATGAGTCCGATCAGTGACATCGGCGCGTTCCGCAACGCACGCTGGAAGCTCGACGATTTCCTGCACGCCATCCGTCTCGGCGTCGAATGGGCCATCGAGAATAAAGCCGTGTTCGATCTGCTCTCGCATCCGTCGGTGCTCTATCCAAACGATCCCGAGTTCAAAACAATCGAGCTGGTTTGCGATCTGGTGAAGAAAGCTGGCGACCGGGCGGCGATCGTTGACTTGGATACGATTGCGAAACGATATGCTCCTGTTCCGCGCTGAGGAACTCTTACGAACATGAAATCCAAAACTCCACCCACGACTCCACAAGACCGGCGAAGATTCCTCACGGCAGGTTTGCTTGGACTCGCCACCGGGATTCCGGTCATTGCAGGTGCAGCCGATGAGTCGAAAGCAACCTTCTCACGGCCAGAGTCCGCGAAGATCAAGGGATTGAATCCTCCAGATGCTCCTGCTGCGGACGTCGGCTACACGCCCGGAATCCTTGCTGAAGGCCAGCGGCTCGTGTTCATCTCCGGTCAGGGCCCGCGCGACTACACAGCGGATATGGAAACGCAATTCCGCCAGACGTTTGAACGAATCAAAGTGATTCTCGAACAAGCAGGAGGGTCAATGGCAAACATTGTGATTCTGCGTGCCTACTTCGTCCACTTCAGCCGCGACCTGCCGGTGTATCGAAAAGTGCGGAAAGAATTCCTCGTGAAGCCTTATCCCGCTTCAACAGCAGTGGGAGTAACAGAACTGGCGCCGGCAGGTAATCAAATCGAGATCGAAGCGGTTGCCGTGTTGTAACCCCGAGTAGTCGCGCCGTTGATTTCCAAGAGTCCTTCGGAGTTGGTCAACTTGCGGAGCGGCGTTGGGAATCGGACTTTTTTTGGCAAAAATTAAATTTCAATTTTCGCGGACAAACCGTCAGGGCTCGGGCGGCGGATTCGCGGCCAGATAGGTTTCCAATCTGGCGATCAACGGCGGGACGTCTCGTTGAATTGTGTCCCAAACGACATCCAGATCAACGTCGTCGTAGTCGTGAATCAAAATATTCCGCATGGCTGTAACCAGCTTCCATGGAACTTCGGGAAACTTGTTTTGCGTTTCAGGTGACAACCGCCGCGCCGCTTCGCCGATGATCTCAAACTTCCGGTTGACCGCTTCATACTTCTCTTCGTTACCTTTGAAATCCTCGCGCGAAACTCCTTTGGTGAAGCGCTGCACCGCTTTGGCGGCTTGCAGAATATCTTCCAGATACGCGTTATCCTTCGCCATAAATCGGAGTGGCGGTTGAGAGGATCGCATGTTTGCGGTAGCGATTGCGGCTGCGCTCGATGGCGCGGCGGCTCACCAAATCCACCGGACGACCGAACAATTCCGCCAGCTTGCCCTGCATGTCCGCCCAATCAAGGAGGGTCGGGTGCGCATCGCTCCGCAGCGTGGCCAGCAAATCCACGTCACTCTCGGCCCGGAAATCTTCGCGCAAAGCCGATCCGAACAAATCCAGCCTAGAAATTCCGTGGTGTTCACAGAATTCCTTCAGCCGTTCGCGATTGAAGCTCAACTTCATGCTGATAGCTTAACCGATAAAGCCCGCCTGCCAAGCCACGTTCGTGGCGTTGACTTCGACCAGCTCCTCGTTGTTGGTCAACTTGCGGAGCGGCGTTGGGATTCGAACTTTCTTTGCCATAAATTCAATTTCAATTTCTACGGTAAAATCTTGTGTAACTGTTGACGAATCTCATTTCTGTCCAAGACCTCAACGCATGTAATTTTGTCATCCACTACATCAAGAACTAACATTCCAGTTTCACAATCGAGCGAAATGTTTCTGTGTCCCGCGCCCCATGCACCGTTTGGGCGTGGCGCAGTGTAAAATGTCGCGCAAAAGCTGTCTTCACATCGGCAACGGTCAACAATGCAAAGCTGTTGCACTTGAGCTGCCAAGTTTGTTTCACCACTTTTGGCCAGCAACGCTTCTAGCTCTCGGGCGAGCTCTGGTATTGCATCGGTAAGCAGTGGCGCATTTGCTTTCACATCAGTCGCCGTGTTTTGTCACACCGACACCTTCTCTTCACTCGCCAGCATCGCTTCAAACTCGCGCAGGCTCGGCTTGATTTCGCGTGTCTTGCCGACGTGGCCCACGACCGCATCGAGCGTCTTCAGGCCGTTGCCGGTGATGCAGAGGACGGCGGAATCATTCGCTGGAATTTTGCCCGAGGCAATGAGTTTCTTGGCCACGCCCACGGTCACGCCGCCGGCGGTTTCCGCAAAGATGCCTTCGCACTCGGCGAGCAGGCGGATGCCTTCGCGGATTTCGTCGTCGGTCACGTCGTCGGCTGCGCCGCCGGTTTCCTTCATCACGCGCAATGCGTAGAAGCCGTCCGCCGGCGTGCCGATGGCAAGCGATTTCGCAATCGTGTTTGGTTTGACGGGCTTGAAGAAATCCAGTCCCGCCTTTTGCGCGACGGAGATCGGCGAGCATCCGGTCGCCTGCGCGCCGTGAATGGAGTATTCCGCTTCCGCCACGAGGCCGAGCTTCACAAATTCCTGGTAGCCCTTCTGGATTTTCGTCAGCAACGAACCGGAAGCCATCGGCACGACGGTGTGTTGCGGGATGCGCCAGCCGGATTGCTCGATGATTTCATACGCCATGCTCTTCGAGCCTTCGGCGTAGTAGGGGCGCATATTCACATTCACGAACGCCCAGCCGAACTTGCCCGCGATCTCGGCGCAGAGCCGGTTCACTTCGTCGTAATGACCTTTGATGGTGATCACGTTCGCGCCATAGACGAGCGAGTTGACGATTTTTCCCTGCTCCAGATCGGCCGGGATGAAAACGTAAGCCTTCAAGCCGACGGAGGCCGCATTGGCCGCGACGGAGTTGGCGAGGTTGCCGGTGGAAGCGCACGCGACGGTTTCAAAACCGAGTTCCCGCGCGCGGCTCAACGCCACACTCACGACGCGGTCTTTGAACGAGAGGGTAGGGTAATTCACCGTGTCGTTCTTGATCCAGAGTTCGCGGATGCCGAGTTTCTTGGCGAGGCGATCGGCTTTGACGAGTGGCGTAAAACCGACTTGCAGGCCGACGGTCGGATCGTTCGCCACGGGCAGCAACTCGCGGTAGCGCCACATGGATTTGATGCGCGACTGGATGGCGGTCTTGGTGAGCGCCTTCTTGATGCGGTCGTAATCGTAGGCGACTTCGAGCGGGCCAAAATCGAACTCGCACACGTGCGTCGCTTCGAGTGGGTATTCGCGGCCGCACTCGCGGCACTTGAGCGCCTTCATGAATCCTTCGTGTTTTTCACTCATAAATTTTTCGTCGTGGCGGCGACGCCTCGTCGCCGCAATGTGGATGTGACGCCCTCGTCACATCGTTCTGTTATTCGCTTTGCTCGTGTTTGGCGACGAGGGCGTCGCCATTACTCCCAAGCGACGTGGCGTCGCTGCTACCGGGGCAAACAAAAAGCCCCGACTCATGGCTGAGAAGGGGCGACAAAGTTTTTGTGCTACTTCTCATTTTCCCCCGAAACCGTTCGGGGCTGGAATTGGCACCTGCATTGAAATCGAAACTTCAACCGGTTGCCGTGGCGTCACAGGGCCAGTCCCTCAGCCACTCTGCATGAGACCGTTGGTATCAACGGATGCGGATAGATTGATTTATCACAATGAGGCTGTCAAAACTTTATTTTGGGTCGCCAAAAGGTGATCGCAGTCACCGCATCTCGTAAAGCTTCTTCCGAAGAGATTTATCAAGCTTTCCACTCTGAGCTAATTGATGCAATTCAGTGATTTGACATTTACGCTGAACTTCTAACCGAGATTGCAATTGGCGAAGGTGGGGAAACAGAATGAATTCAGGCGAATCCTTTGGCAGATGACAGCGTCGGATGATCTCAACGAGTCTTGGCTGATCGCATTCGTAACCCGAAGTCCACAGGGCGTGTTTGCAGGAAATTGTGAGTTCACGCATTCGAAAAGCGGCATCAATCAATCCGGTGTAGATTTCATTTGGATCGCCGTAAGATTGTTCTGCCAGCTTGGTGAACACCTTCTCACGTTGACTCAAAAGAATGTGTAGGACTTCTTGAATCGCGCAGACAAATAAATCTGCATCTGCGCTTTCAACAACTCCAACGTGGTCAATACGACAATACAAGACCCAAACGTCCCGGTGAAACTCATCGCCCTGAGTATCCAGAAAACCCCAGATATCTGCCAAACTCCAAGAAGCACCCCACTTGGGCATCAACTCACCATTGAAGTAAAAGTTGTAAGGATAGTCTTTGTCTGGATATTCGTTGTTCATGGGATGCCCGACGGATATCTGGCTTAATTGTTGTGTTGCAGCCTGTATCTGTGCGTTAGGCGTTACCGACATTGCTCTCGCCATACTTTTGTGTCGAGGTGAATTTCCAATCCACTCCGCGAAAAATCTTCTCAACGCTGACGCATCAAGGCAGGCTGTCCCCATGTATCGCGGAAAGAAAGTGGTCGTTGTCATGCCGGCCTACAATGCCGCCAAAACCTTGCGCCAGACATACGACGAAGTGCGCGAGCAGCAATTGGTGGATTTGATCATCATCGTTGACGACCGAAGTCGCGACGACACCGTATCTGTGGCGCGCGAACTGGAAGGCGTGCAGGTTCACGTCCACGAAAAGAACACCGGCTATGGCGGCAATCAAAAGACGTGTTACCGGCTCGCATTGGAAGCTGGCGCGGACATCGTGGTGATGATTCACCCGGACTATCAGTACACTCCGAAGCTCCTGCCCGCGATGGTTTCGATGATCGCCAACGACCTGCATCCTTGCGTGCTTGGCAGCCGCATCCTCGGCGGTTACTCGCTCAAGGGCGGGATGCCGGTGTGGAAGTATGTGGCGAACCGCGCGCTGACGTTTGCGGAAAATGTCTTGCTCGGTGCCAAGCTCTCGGAATACCACACAGGCTACCGCGCCTTCTCCCGCGAGATTCTTGAAAAGCTGAACCTTGCGGACAACTCGGATGACTTCGTGTTCGACAACCAGATGCTCGCGCAAATCCTTTGGCACGGATTCACCATCGGGGAAGTAAGCTGTCCGACCAAGTATTTCGCCGAGGCGTCATCCATCAACTTCAGCCGCAGTGTCAAATACGGCTTTGGTTGTCTCTCAACCGGATTGGCGTTCAGGCTCGCAAAACTTGGATTGGCCTCGAACCGCTTTCATGGCAAGCAGGGCAATTGAGTTCATCTGAAACTTCAACCGCTTCAGGGGAATCTGCGGTGGGACAGTTTTCAATGAACATTTCGTTTGGCGATGCGCCGCAGGTTGACTACGATTGCGCAGATCGTAAAGGAGCAAACAAAGGACAAATTCATGAGCACAACAGCAAGCACATCAAAAAACACACTGGCTTCGGACGTCGAGATCAAAGGCAGTCTCAAGTTCGCAGGCGAACTCACGTTCGACGGCAAACTGGAGGGTGAAATCCAGACTGACGGGATACTAAACCTCGGCGACAGCGCGGTGGTCAATGGCAACATCAACGCCCAGTCCGTGGTCGTTCGCGGCAAAATCACCGGCAACATCAACGCCAAGGAGAAAATTGACATCAAGTCCAAGGCGGAACTGTTTGGAGACATCCGCGCATCGAAGCTCGTCATCGAGGAAGGTGTGACGTTCGTCGGCAAGACTGAGGTCAATCCCAACAAGGTTGCGCCCACGACAACAGCGCGTCCGGCCGAAGCGCCGAAGTTCCCCGAGCCACCCAAACCGGCCTTGCGTTGATCCCGCCGTCGGGTCTGGAATAAAGTTTAATGTCAGCGAGCACGCCGGACAAAGTCCTGCTGGCCTGCCCCCATTGCGGACACCAGCAGACTGAACCGCCCTCCGCCATCTCGTCGGTTTGCCGGAAGTGCGGACGGCATTTTCGCGTTCAAGAGGTCCTGCGTCCCGCAACAAAGGTCGTCGAACGCGCGCCGAATCGGAGGAAGGTCACTTGCTTCGAGTGCGGTTCCGAACTGGACGTGCCTGTCAGCGCGGAGTCCACCATGTGCAAACGCTGCAGCCAATACGTGGATTTGAAGGACTATCGCATTGCGAACGCGGTCTCCAAAAATTTCAAGACCAAGGGAATGTTTGTTGTCGAGCCCAAGGGATACGTTTTCAACACCGAAGCCATCGTGGGCGAAGCCGTCATCAAAGGCAGATTCCTCGGCAAGCTGACCACCGAACGGTCACTCACCATCTACTCGGGCGCAGAGATCAAGGGCAGTTTCAAAGCAGGCCGTCTGGTCATTCCTGCGGATAATCACTTCAGTTGGAAAGAACTGATCAAGGCCGGATCCGCCGATATTGCGGGCGAACTCGATAACGATCTTGAAGCTGACGACACAATCATACTGAGAGCTACCGCACGCATGTTCGGAAATGTTCAGGCCCGGAATCTCGTTGTCGAAGCGGGTGCGATCATCGTCGGAAGTGTGCGCGTTGGATTCAAGGGAAGTTGACGTTCATCTGACCGACAAAGCCAACTCAGGCAATCCGCGACTTGGAAAAGGATTCTTGCCGAACTCGTCCGCCTCAAGCCAATCGAGCCACGTCTCGATAAGCTGCAACACGACCGCAACATTCAGTTGCCAGTGGCGCGATGGATATTTCACCAGATTGGCCCGCGCCAGTTTGAACAAAGCCGCCGCCGGACGCAGCCGGTTCTTTTGCAGATGCACGAACGCGCCCGCCAGTTGGATCAGTCCCTTGAAAAAATCTCCGTCCGGCCCACGCCGATCCGCAAGCCAGAGTTCCTCGAGAACATCGTGCGCCTCGTAAAACAACTGGCGATTGAAACAGTCAAAAAAGCCGAGGTAGTGCGCGTCGAGGCCATCGCCTTGAAATGCCGCGATGCGCTCCGCGATCTTGCCGCTCTTCTTGCTCACGCGGGAAGTCTAGGGAGTTGAGTCCGGAGTCCAAAGTCCAAAGTCCGGAGTCTCCGCGCGCGCCAGTGAGTAGACAGTGAGTAGAAATTGACAACCCCGCCCCTATTCATTATTCACTCCTAAGCGTCACCAAACGACATGACTCCATTTCAAATCATCTTCACTCCGACCAGCGCCGCCGAAGTGGCGCGGATGCCGAAGGAACTTCAACTGCAAATCCTCGGCGAGTTTCGCGGCCTGCCACAGCAGGTCATCGGCACGGAGCTTGACGATTTCGGCAAGCTGGAACGCGGCGGGCGCACACTGCATCGCTTCCGCATCGGCGATTTCCGCGTCTATTTTGAGAGACACGAACTCGGCGTACTGGTGCATCGCATCCTGAGCCGGAACACGCTCAAGGATTTCATGTATCGCTCGGGCTTGAAGGTGGAGGAAGATGAAGCCTTGCAGCAGAATCCCAAGTTCTGGGAGATGATCGAGTCGGCCAAGACCGCGAAGTGAGAAAGGCCAGCCAGCCCGACCAACTCAGGACAATGCGACGATTGTGATCGGATTGGCGTGACCTGTCGCGCGAAATCATTCAACACATTTTTTTACAAGTGAACCAGTGACCTTAATGGCCCTGAATCCTACACCTAGAATTAAACCTTGCCCTCGAATACAGAGCGCCAGTTCCGCACCGCAGATGGTATTATTCGTAAACGAGGCTTTGGTTGGAACGCCGATTTGCACAGCCGAGTTTATCTCCCTGCCATCGTCTTTTGAAACCTCGATGCAACAAACAGGATTCACTATCTCTCCCTGAAAACCGTAAAGCTCTTTGTCGGGTGGGCCAAAGTAGACACCTCGTTTGTCTGCGTACACCCTGACCCCTTGGTAGAACATATCAAGGCGCTCGATAATGAGGGCTTTACGCGCTTCGGTTCTTAGCACAAGGGCAATATCACCCGGTCCTCGACGAATTGTTATCCTCGGTCCAATAGTTTCGATGTCCCAATTCTCAATCGGACCTTTCCAACAATTGTCTTCCACCGCCGACATCAGTTTGTCACTTCCGTCATAAAACCAACCGCTAATCCGCACTGGTCCACCGGGTGTCTCGGCACCTTTTAGTTCCAAAAGATTCCGACCGAACATTCTGAGAACGTAATCAGGTCGATAGATCGTTATATCCCCGATAATGATTGTTGGCGGCTCGGTTCCATAGTCGAACCACTCAGAGGAAGAGGAAAAGCCCCGCTTTAAGCAGATTGGATTTGCGCGAGCCTCCTTGATTTTCTCTTTCGACCATTGATGCCTCGTGACCTTAGGGTGGCAGGCGCCACACAACAGAGCCATTTTGGCCGGGTCGTGTTGCTTGGCATCCTCGAATTCTGGATCGATGTGATGATAATCAACTACTGAAGCCCCACAAACCACGCACCCAAAACCACATTCTTTTCGGAGTTGTCTCGCAATAGGATCTGGAACGTATCGAGAAAGACCATGTTGATTTGTCTGTCTACTCATAAACGGTCACACCTGTGTGTTTGCAGAAATGTTGACCAGCCCCGATTCCCTCGGCACAGATTGCCCCGCCCGACGCGACGCAGGCGCGAGCTTGCTATTGAACATCCTCGCCCAGTTCCACGTTCCAATACGCGAGATCAATGAAGTGTTTCCAACTGTCGTGCTGGTTGAGACTGAAATTGATTTGCACAAACGGACGCCACTTGGGCCGCTTGGGTTTCTTGATCAGGTGCATCCCGGACTCCTGGGGCGTGCGGTTGGCCTTGCGGGTGTTGCACTCGATGCACGAGCAGACAATGTTTTCCCACGTTGTCGGCCCGCCACGATCACGCGGTAAAACGTGATCCAGATTCAAGTCCTTCCGTTCAAAGACATGACCGCAATACTGGCACATGTTCTTGTCGCGCTCGAAAATATTGTGGCGCGTGAACTTCACTTCCTTCTTCGGCAAGCGGTCGTAGGCAAGAAGCAGGATCACGCGTGGAACGCGGATGCGGAATGAAATGGTGGCGATGCTCTCGGGATGGGGCGATTGCTGCGAGAGATCGTGCCAGGCGGAAAAATTGTAGGTTTGAAAAGAACCATCCACGTTATCCAGCACCACCTGAGCCTGGCCTTGGAAGAGCAATGTGAGAGCGCGTCGAGCCGTGCAGACATTCACCGCCTGCCAGAGGCGGTTGAGCACGAGCACATGTTGATTCAGCACCGTGTTCATAACATACAAGTTATGCTGGCCGAGGCTAACACGGTGGAACAACGCGTGTCAATTTTTGGAAATAACCAACCGACGATTCCCTGAATGGACGCCGCCCTGGCTTGAAACAACCTCTGTTATTGCGGAGCGACGTTTCAAACCAAAACGAACTTTCCCAAAATAAGTATTGCACCGACGGGGCATTCACCGTATTTAAGCAGCGAATCGAAGGTCTGACAGCCGCGTGAGGTTTGGGTTTTCCGGGAGTTTATTCGCGGCAGCTTCCAAAAGTTCACCATTTCAATCTGGTTAATCGGGGCATCTTCCAACCTTCGACACACACTGAC
>JABFSR010000177.1 GCA_013140495.1 Verrucomicrobiota bacterium | reverse complement strand
CGCTTGAAGCGATGTTTGCCCCGCGCGGCTCCGAGATGGGCAGCATGGTGGACATCTTGGGAATAGGAGTCATCATCAAGGGCGAAAGCGGCATCGGCAAAAGCGAGAGCGTTCTTGCGCTTATCGAACGCGGCTACAGCCTCGTGGCGGATGACATCACGCAGGTGAGTTTGGAGGACGGCAGCAAGGTCATCGGCACGAGCAATCCCATCACACGCGATCACATGGAGGTTCGCGGCATTGGCATCATCAACGTCGGCTCCATGTTCGGCATCAAGAGCATTCGTTCCGTGAAGAAGGTGGACCTCGTTGTTTCGCTCAAGGCGTGGAACGATCTGCCGGATGTGGAACGCGTGGGAATGGAACAGGCCTATCACAACATTCTGGGCGTGGAAATCCCGCACATCATCATCCCGGTCAAACCTGGACGCGACATCGCGCGGCTCATCGAGGTTGCCGCGTTCCACACCAAGCTCAAGATTGCAGGTTACAATCCCGCCAAGGAACTCAATGACCGGCTTGTGGAGCAGATGGCTGCTGCTGCGAAGAAGGTGTGACCAAAATGCAGCGTTCGACGCGGAAAAAAAGCACTTTGAGGAAACGAAACGGTTTAGAGTTGGGTGCGTTTGCAGCCTATCTCCGTAGCCGTCATGGTCGTCATAACTGAACTTTGGAAATGTCCGAAAAATACTCCTCTGGAATCCACTGCGAATCGCTCGTGCCGTCCGAATATCGGGTGTAGCAGCCAACATCCTCTGTAAGCAACTTGACCGGCTCGCGTGTCACGCGAGCAAGGAAGCCAGTAAAGTCATCGGCAAATGCTGCCTCATACCAGCCGTCATGGTCAGCATAGAAAATCTTGCCAGCACTCGGACCTTCGATGGGCATGACGAAGTAATTGCCGGAGTGTGGCACGGTAGCGATGGAAATGCCTGTCACAATGTGGTCGGGGTCTTCCTCTGGTGTGAGGTCAAACCAGTCTCGCATATCATCAGTCGCCTCCACCCACTGCTCAACGGATAGAAGCTCAATGCCCGCAGCGTCCGACTTGGTGTCGCGGTAAAGGATGAAGCCGTCGTGATGCTGGTAAAAGTCAGCAACCTGAGCCGCGTGACTGCCGAGCGTCTCGCGTATCTGCGCGATGGATGCTGATGATCCCGGCGGGTTGAGGATATGGCGGACGCTGGCGAGAAACCGAGATCCGGACTCGTCGCCTGACGCGAAGCATCGAAATCCGGGTGCTGGTGACTTGGCGAACTGTTCGAGGGCTTGAAGTGACATACAATGTGAAAGGCGTGAATGACGGCTAACAGTTAGTTAGCTGCAAACGTTGCAGCCTATTTCGATCCGGATGCAGCCTATCTCGGTTCACTCCGCAAGACTAATCTGGACGCAGTGTTCTGTCGAGCATGGTCTTAATATGAAAATGAACCCTGATCCCGAGCCGACAAAGGCTGCAAATCTGCCGCTCGGCAAACTACTACCTCAACCCAAGGGCAAACTGAAGGATCAGTTTCACGAGGTGGCGCGGTTTCGCCATCTTTCGCCCCGCACCGGGAGGCGAACCGGACGCAACCCCGGGCTTTTGTCGGAATCCCTTTGGGACTCACCTGACGCAACGCTTCAGGAAGGTAAATGACGCCCAACCTGTGAACGAAAACCGCTTTCGCCTTGCAAGCCTGCGTTCCGTTTTTCATCCTCCGACATGGCAGCGCAATCGCGAAATCTTGATTCCCAATTTTACCAGCCGGCGGAGGATTTCTTCCCGTCGCACAAAAGTGTCGGCCTCACGTTTGACGATGTCACGCTCGCCACGCTTTACTCCGAAGTCCTCCCACGCGACACCCAGCTCGAAACCGAACTCGCAGACGGTTTGCTCCTGAACATCCCCGTGGTGTCCTCAGACATGGATACCGTGACGGAATCGCGCATGGCCACGGCCATGGCGCTCAACGGCGGTCTCGGCCTCATCCACTACAACATGCCGGAGCGCCAGCAGCTCTCCGAGGTCAGCCGCGTGAAATACCACGTCCCGGGAATGTTGTCCGATCCGATCAAGGTTTCGGCTGACCAGTTCGTGGGTGACGTTGTGAAACTGGTCGAGGAGCGGAAGTTTGGTTTCAGCACATTTCCAGTCGTGGACGAGAAGGGAAGGCTCGTCGGCCTGCTCTCCGGTCACGTGGTCAAGCCGCGTTATGCAAAGCGGAAAATTGCCGAGGCCATGACGCCGCGCGCGCAGGTCCACACGATCAACAAGAAGGAACTCGGCAAGGATCCCATCGCCCGCGCCGATAAATTTTTCACCGAGCGTCCCGGCATCCACAAACTCATCGTGGTGGATGATGGAGATCACCTGCACGGTTTGTTCACGATGAACGACGTCGAACGCATCCAGCAGGAGCGCAAGGCGCAGTTCAAGCCGGCGCGCGATTCGCACTTCCGTCTTGTCTGCGGCGCGGCAGTGAGCGCCACCCGTAACGCTTTCGGAGAGCTGGATCGCGAGCGCATTCTGACGCATGTCGAGGGTTTGGTGGAGCGCGGGGTGGATTGCGTCGCAGTTTCCACGGCGCACGGCCACAGCAAGGGAGTGGGTGATACGGTGAAGATGTTGCGTGACGCGTTTCCGAAACTCCCAATCATAGCCGGTAACGTGACCAGCGCGGCGGGCGTGGAGTATCTGGCGGACTGCGGTGCGAACACGATCAAGATCGGTCAGGGGCCGGGCTCCATCTGCACCACGCGCATCGTGGCAGGTGTGGGGATTCCCCAGCTCACGGCGCTGTTCATTTGCTCGCGAATGGCGGCGAAGAAGGGCGTGACGATTCTTGCGGACGGCGGCATTACCAAGTCCGGCGACATCGTGAAAGCGTTGACGCTGTCGAACGCGGTAATCTGTGGCGGGATATTTGCCGGTTGTGTTGAAGCGCCGGGCGACGTGATGGAGATCGGAGGAAAACTCTACAAGCAGTACCGGGGCATGGGCAGTCTGGCGGCGATGAAAGCCGGCAGCGCAGCGCGTTATGGTCACGACAAGAATCCCACACAGAAAGTTGCGGCGGAAGGCATCGAGGCGCTGAAAGAAGTGGTCGGCTCGGTGGATCGCGTGCTCGGCCAGCTCATCGGCGGCATTCAATCCGGCATGGGCTATCTCGGCGCGGCGAATTTGCAGCAGTTGCGTGAGAAGGCGCGTTTCATCCGCGTCAGCGCCGCAGGCATGAAGGAAGCCACGCCGCATGATGTGGTGGAGATGAAAACTGGAAGTCAGTAGTTCACAGTCCGTAGTCAGTAGCATTCTGTTCGTCCACCAATAGGCGCAGGAACCACGAGCTACTGACTTTTCGTGAAGGGATTCTTTGCCGCTTCCACCGCTTCGACCACTGGTGGAACAAACCACGGACTGATCAACAGATAGACCCAGCCGAGCACGAGATGACCTGCAAATGCAAAGGTCATCGGCAACAAATCCAGCGCGCGGCGCTCGTAAAGCACGATGGCGGCAAACATCACCAATGCGCCGGGCATCATCGCTGCGCCTGCGAGCTTCCAGCTTCCGCCAATTGTCAGCCGCCGGTTCGCAAAATATCCAAGCAACCACACAGGAAACATGTAAAGAGTTGCCAGAATCTGCCAGGTCATCATCAACCCCACCACAACTGTGGCGGCGGCCAGACCCAGTGCGGGTTTCTCCCACGCGCCCCATTTTGGCAATACCTCCGTACGATTGAACGCAATCCACCAGCCCTTCGGATAGGAAAATTCAGCACAGCCGAGCAGTGAACAGACAATGAACCCTTCGTGTCCAAACTCGACTTGAAAATCTGCGGGCGACCGCGCGCCGCCGTCATGGCTCAGGTCCACGGCCACCGCCAGAAACTTTCCTTCCGCCAGCGGCATCGGGTCTTGTGCATTCCAATCCAGCGTGGCGTTGCGGATGACGCCTGTATCCGGGAGTTTTTCAATCGCCGCACTTACTGTAGGAAACACGCCAAGGTGCAGCCACCAAACGACGGATGCCGCCACAACACACGCCATGACGAATTGTACGAGCCAGAGCCGTCGGACGTTGGCGCGTGCGAATGCGGCCACGCCCCTTGGCGTGACGGGCTCCCATGCTGACCAAAACACCCGGATCATCCGCCGACATGGAATGGTGCAACGGGAAGAAATTCAAGGAACCGTTTCACCCCGGAGCCGGCCGTCGAGTCCACGAGTCCCTCGTCGGGGAAAAGGTTCGCGCGTCGCGGCGGTCCGCGCTCCGGGAGGTGCGAACAACTTTTCAAAAAAAGCTTTTGCAATTATTGAACACACCGCCGCATAATGCGTCGAAGTTGTGCCAGACCCGCAGCAGCTTGGACGACCACGGTTCCTCACGTCCGGGTTGATTTCACATGAACATGCAAGAACTGTACTTTTTTGCCGTCGGGGGAACCGCGTCGCAGGAGGCGGAAATCCTTTACGTTTTACGCAACGCCAGGCCGGAAGCCCAGGTGATCCTCGTCATTTTGCTTCTGATCTCGATCGTTGCGTGGTCCGTCATGGTCTATAAAGCCATCCAGATGCGCCGCGCCAAGAAGCTCAATCACTTTTTCACCGCCGAGTTCAAATCTCAGAAGGCCGTGCTGGACATGTTTGATCGCCGCATTCAGGCGGATGGCTGTCCGCACTTTGCGGTTTATCAGGTGGGCAGTCTGGAGCTGGACGCGCGATTGAAAATGCCGGACGGCGGGCGCAAGAAACACGTTACGCTCAAAGGTATCGAGCACATCAAGCGCGGCATGGAAAACACCGTGGCGCAGGAATCGTTGAAACTTGAATCCGGTCTCATCCTGCTCGCCATTGCGGTGAGCGGCGGGCCGTTTCTCGGATTGCTCGGAACGGTTTGGGGCGTGATGAGCACGTTCGCGGGCATCGCGAATTCCGTCTCGGGCACGGCTTCTTTGAAGGACATGGCGCCGGGTGTCTCGGCGGCGTTGATCACCACGGTGGCCGGGCTTGTCGTGGCGATTCCGTCCATGTTTGCTTACAACTGGCTTGTTCACAATCTGCGCGTCCTGACGGTCGAGCTGGACAACTTTGCGCAGGAACTCGTTTCCAAGATGGAGACGGAATATCTGAAAGATGAATAATTTTGGGTGAGAGGTCCGGAGTGTCAGGTGTCAGGTTCGAGAACTTGAACACCTGACACCTCGCACCTGACACATTGAGCCATGAGAAGATTCTCACAACGAAGTCATCTGGTGACGTTGAGCGAGATCAACATCACGCCGCTACTGGACCTGGCGTTTGTGTTGTTGATCATCTTCATCATCACCACGCCGTTGCTTGAGCGAGGGCTGGACCTGAAACTACCGACCGGAAGGGGTTCCCAGGAGAAGCCGTTCAACAGGAATGATATTCGAACTGTGGACATCAGCCCGCGTGGTGAATACGCGATGAACAAACGCACTGTGAAACTCAACGAACTCGTCGGGCAGCTTGTTCAGGATTTTCGCACGAATCCAAATCTGATCATCTACATCCGCGCGGATCAAGACAGCAAGATGAGGGATTTCGTGGCATTGGCTGATGCCTGCACGCAAAAGGGAATTTCCAAATACTCCATTCGCACCTCACCCCCGGCTAACCGATGAACAACCGCCTCCAGAAGAAATGCATCATCGCGGCGACAAGTTTTCACTTGTTGCTCGTGCTCATTCTGCTGGTGGGGCCGGCCTTCTTTTCTCCGGACTCAAAGCGCGAAAGGACCCAGGAGATTGATTTTGTCCCGGCCATTCTGATTGACGAAGCGTTGCAAGGTGGCGGCAGCCCCAAAGGCGGTCAGACCGCGCCCCCGCCACAGAAGAATGATCCGCCTCCGACTCCCAAATTGCCAGACCCTCCTGTGAAGGATCCGGAACCAAAACAAGACCAGCAAGCTGTTGAACCCGTCAAGCCAGTGGTGAAACCACCGCCAAAGCAAAAGCAGGAGGAAACGGAGGAGGCGGTTGATCCAACGCCTCCAAAACCGAAGCATACGGTGAAGGTTGATCTCACCGAGGTCAAAAACAACGCCACGGCGAAGCCAAAACCTCAGAACTCAGCCAGAACCGCCAATTCAGACTCAAGCGCTGACAAGGAGCTTGCAAAAGCCATCGAGGCCCTGAAGGGCACCGCGAAAGGTATCCGCAGCAGCGTGTCTGGAAGCACATCCGTTGAGATGCGCGGGCCGGGTGGTGGCGGGCCGACCTACGCAGGCTATAACTCGGAGATTCAGCGCATCTACAAGCAGCGTTACGATCTCTACCTGTCTTCCGCTGGCAACGTCGGTGAGGAACAGACTTCCGTTGAAGCCAGCATCACCATTTCACGCGACGGCACGGTCACATCCACAAAAATTGTGACGCCTTCACGCAACGCCGCACTCAACAAGCTCGTCGAACGCGTGCTGGATTCGGTCAACAAGCTGCGCCCATTTCCCGAAGGGTCAAAGGATGCCCAACGGACGCTCAACATCATTTTTGAACTAACTCCAAAACAAGGACTCGGATGACCTCACGAAATCTCTACATGCTTCGATTTATTTTTTGCCTCTGTGCTCCAATCGTTGCCGTTTCGGCCAGCGCCGTTGATACGATTGTTGTTTCGGGTCAGGGCGCTTTACCCATCCCCGTTTCCATCTCCGGCTTCACCGGTGAGGCGGAAGAGGTCATCAAGTTCGATCTTTTCGTGCAGGGTTTCAAATTTACCGGGCCAGAGGAGGCTCAATTTATTCTGACCGGCAACAACAACGGAAGCCTCACCGCCCGCGCGCAGGATCGCATCACCAAGGAATACAAGATCAACAAGACCTATACCGACGCCAACATCCGACGGCTGGCCCACGTTTTCGTGGATGACTTTCTTCAGGCGCTTGGCCGCAAGGGACTAGGCCGTTCCCGGATCGCGTTCAAGACCGGCTCCGGCCTTCAAAGTGAAATTGCCGTGGCGGATTTTGACGGCGCGAACCGTCAGGTCATCACGCACGACAACTCCATCGTGGCCGCGCCATCGTGGGTTCCGGGTAGGCTCGCATTGGTTTACATGTCGCAAAAGAGCGGGCCGTCGCAGATTCTCAATCACGACCTCGGCAGCGGCAGCCGTTCCGTGGTCGCGCGCAAACCGGGCTCGAACATCAGCCCCGTCGTCTCGCCGGACGGGTCAAAGGTGGCGCTGATCATGGACTTCAATGGCAATCCCGATCTGTGCGTCGCCAACATGGACGGCAGCGGGGTGCGGCAGTTGACCAAGGCACCGATGCTCGCGTCGTCACCGTGCTGGTCGCCGAAGGGAGATACAATTTGTTTCGCAGGCAAGAAGGACAATCGCCGGTTGCTCTGGAAAATATCCGCTGCGGGAGGTTCGCCCCAGCAGATTTCAGTCGGCGGCGTGCCCAATCCCACCGAGCCGGACTGGTCGCCGGATGGAGAGTGGATCGTGTTCACATCGCAGACGAGGTCGTTTGACATCTGCGTTGTGCCGGCCAAGGGGGGAACGGCCACGCCGTTGGTTGCAGGAGAGGATCCGTCCTGGGGGCCAAACTCGCGCACGGTGATCTACGCGCGACGCAGCGGGGACGGACGACGGTTATCCATGCTTGACGTGCCGACGAAACAAACCAAAGATATTTCCCGGATTTCGGGAAGCAACTCACAACCCAGTTGGGCGAAATAGCCCTTCCCAAGAAAGTTCAACACACATGAAAGCAACAAAACTCGCAACACTGCTGGTGCTCGCACTGGCGCTCACAATCGTCGGCTCAGGATGCAAAAAGAAAGTCACGCCACTCACACCAATTCCTGGATCCCAATTCAAAGTCCGCGATGGTGACCCCTACGGACTAGGTAAAGGTGGAACATTACCACCTGAGGGAACTGGAACAGGAGGCACTACAGCTCTGCCTACTTTTGATCCAACGGAAGGTATCCGACACCCGGAAATTCTTGCTGCCCACACCATTCACTTTGACTTCGACAGCGCGCTGGTGAAGGCTGGCGATCAAGGAAACATCTCCGCCGTCGTTGCCTATCTCGGCAGTCACACGGGAGAGAGATTGCTCGTGGAGGGTCACTGTGACGAGCGCGGCACGGAAGAATACAACCGCTCGCTTGGTTCCAAGCGCGCCTCCAACGCCCGCGAAGCGTTGATTGCCGCTGGCGCGGATGGCAATCGCATCACCACAGCCACATTCGGCGAGGACAAGCCGATCGCCACAGGCCACGACGAATCCGCTTACTCACAAAACCGCCGCGGTGAATTCATCGTGTTGACCCCGAAATAAGGGACGTCTGAAGCGATTTGAGCCGGGGAGTTTTGGCGCTTTACTCCGCGTCCTCCCCGGCTTAACCTTTACACGCTAGGAATAGTATATGAACACAATGCTCGCATTATTCGACCTCGGTGGCGGACAGATTCTTCTGATCCTCGCATTGATCCTGATTTTCTTCGGGGCGAAGCGGATTCCGGATCTGGCCAAGGGCCTCGGTCAGGGCATCAAGGAGTTCAAGAAGGCGACGCGCGAAGTGACCGACGAGATCCACAACGCCGATAACAACCCGCCTCCTCCGGCTCCCAAGCAGGTGGCCAGCGCGCCTGTTGAAAAGTCCGAGACCGTCCCACAGGCCACCGAGACCAAAGTCTAGTCGGCGCTTTTCCGCCAAACGTTCATGCGCGACGACACCGACGAATTGCGCACCCATTCCGAGCACGACGACACCGGTGGTCCGGTCAAATCCTTCCTCGAACATCTCGAAGATCTCCGTTGGGTGCTGATCAAAAGCCTCGTGGCTTTGGGTGTATCGTTTGTGATCTGCCTTGTGGGTGCAGACTGGGTGGTGGCGGCGCTGGTTCGTCCGCTCAACAAAGCCGAGGTCAAATATCCGCAGGACAAACAGGTCGTCACATTCCTGTTTCAGTCGAACCGTCTCGGTGTTTTTCAACTGCCGCGAAACGAGCCGCATGGTCTTGACCTTGGAACGAATCAGTTCGTCACGCTTCACGCCGAACCCATAGTCATCGGAACGAATCTCGTGCTGGGATTGCGGGTGGACACGGATCCCACCGAGGCCACGAAGCTGGCGATACCCATCGTAAGCCTGAGTCCTGCGGGGGCGTTCGTGGTGGCCGTGCAGGTGGCGATTTATGCGGGCTTGTTGATCTCGTCGCCGCTCATTCTGTTCTTCATCGCCAGCTATGTTTTCCCCGCGCTCAAGATGCGGGAAAAGAAATACATCTACCAGGGGCTGCTCTACGGCCTGGGACTTTTATTTTCGGGCGTTGCTTTCTGTTATTTCATCTTGATGCCCATCGCCCTGAGCGCATCACTCAAATACACCGTGTGGCTCGGGTTCGGCGCACCGCAATGGCGCGCGGAGGATTACATCAGCTTCGTTTCAAAGTTCATGCTGGGCATGGGGCTCGGGTTTGAAATGCCCGTCATCGTCCTCGTGCTGGTGAAAATTGGCGTGTTGAATTACAGGATACTGTCCAGCGCGCGTCGCTACGTCATCGTCATCAATTTCGTTCTTGGCGCCGTTCTCACCACGCCCGAAATCATCACGCAGATCCTCATGGCTCTGCCATTGCAGGTTCTTTACGAGATCACCATCTGGATTGCGTGGTACTGGGAACAGCCGGATCGTGCCAAGGCACGCCGCAGGCTGGTGGCAGCGTTGGTGGTGATTGCTGCTCTGGCAGGCGCAATCTGGTACGGTGTGAAACACGACTGGCTCGGACTCCTCACGAAACTGCACTGGTAGGGCGCGTTACAAACGGGTGTAACGAGCGGCGCGCTCGAACAGCACCTTGTGGTTTCCCATCCGGATGATCCGCGATTCATGTCCGGTGTTTTAGCCGCCAAGAATCCTGCGGCCTTCGTCGAGGAAGATTCCCTTGAAATTCATTTCGAGCGCCTGCGGATTGCTCGCCTTGGCCATGGCATCCTTCTCGGTAACCTTGCCCGCCTTCACCAGATTGAACAGCGCCTGATTGAAATTGATCATGCCGTCGTCAGTGCCGGTTTCGATGGCGGCAGCGAGTTTGTCCATCCGGTTTTCCTCGATGAGTTTCCGGACGGTCGGCGTGTTGATCATGATTTCCACGGCGGGCGTCATTGCACCGGCAATGGTCGTCACCATGCGCTGACAGATGACGGCCTGCAACGTGCCGGCGAGCTGGCGTCGTACCTGTTCCCGCTCGGCGGCCTGGAAGAAATCCAGAACGCGGCTGATGGATTGCGGGGCGTTGGTGGTGTGGAGCGTGGAAAGAACCAGATGGCCGGTGTCCGCCGCGCTCATGGCTGCGGTGAAGCTGGTATCGTCGCGCATTTCACCGATCATGATGATGTCCGGGTCCTGGCGGAGGACGTGTTTGAGCGCATGATGGAATGAAAGCGTGTCGAGCCCCACCTCGCGCTGTTCGAGCACGGATTGATTGTCCTCAAAGACGTATTCGATCGGGTCCTCCAGCGTGATGATGTGCTTCTTATAGTTGGCGTTGATGTGCTCGATCATGGCCGCGAGCGTGGTGGACTTGCCGCAACCGGTTGAACCCGCCACAAGCACGATGCCGCGCGGCGATTCTGCGATGCGCTTGACCTGATCAAGCAGTCCCAATTCCTGAAAGCTCGGCACTTGCGTCTTCACATAACGCATCGCCAGACACCACTGGCCGCGCTGTTGAAACAGGTTTGTGCGGAAGCGGCCAATCTCGGGGTTGTAGTAGGAAAAATCCACCTCGCGCTCCTCATCGGCCTTTTTCTTGAGATGCGGCGGCGTGATGGCGGCGACAACCTGGTTCATCCATTGCTCGGTGGGGTGGGGACATTCAATCGCCACCAACTCGCGGTGAATGCGGAAGACAACAGGCGTGCCGATCTTGAGATGGACATCCGAAGCGTGACCGTCCACGGCGGTTTTCAAAATCTTGTAAAAGAGTTCCATGCCCGCAGCCTAGCAAACACCGCACGCCCGTCCAACGCGGAAAACAAAAAAGCCGGGCAACATGCGTTGTCCGGCTTTGATTGCTCGAAAGTGATTGTCAACCCGCCAAAGGACGGCTCATGGTATGGAGGCGTGCCTCAGCCTGTTTGCTTACGCCCGTGAAAACCATCGAAACATGGTAGCCGGTGTGTTTGTTGCCGGAACAATCCACCACCACGCCGGAACAATTGACCTTGCCACCTTCCTGGGGGGATTCGATAGCCACGGTCATTTCGACCCATTGGGGAAAGGGCGTTTCGGACCGGAACTCAATTCCTCCCTTGCGGATTATGACGGATTCCGGGGAAAGAGTGAGATTTGCCTGCCTCGCCGTAACGGTGACGCTCTGTTCCGGAGAGCCGATGCTTTGAATTTTTCTTGCGCTCATGATTTATTACCAAGCCAGCCTAACATACAAACCTAACGCGTCAAACGAGGACTTATACGCAAATCGGACATGGCCTCCTGGCATGAACCTATCTCGATTGTCGCTTCCGCCAGAGTTCCCACATTTCCACGGCAGCCGGGACTTTTGCTACCAGCGCGATCCCAAAATACACGCCTGCCGCCAGTGCTCCCGGTACAAACACAGCACCGATGCGTGTGAGCAACCCGGCGTGTCCGATCGTTCGCTCCCACTCCCGACTTGTACCCCACGCGATCAGGCCGGCGATCGCCACCGCGATGATGAGCTGTATCAGCCCTGGCCGCAGCGCTGCGAGGCCGAGGGATTTGAGTTTCTTTCGCAGCGCGAACAGCAGCAGTCCGCAATTGAGTGTGGAGCTGATCGTGTTGGCGAGTCCGAATCCGCCCTGCTTGAGAGGGAACACCAGTGCAACGGCACAGACCAGATTTACCACGAGACAAACAACGCTGATCTTCATCGGAGTGCGTGTGTCGCCCAGCGCGTAGAATGCACGCGCAAAAATGTTCACGAGCGAGTAGCCAATCAGGCTCGCGCTCAACCACTGCAGGGCCAGCGCCGTGGCGTGTGTGGATTCCACAGTGAAATTCCCCCGCTCGAAAATCAACCGAACCGCCGGTTCAGCCAGCACAATGAGCAGCACGGCGCACAGCACGTTGGCGAACAACAGATGCGCGATGCCGTGTCGCACGCTCGCGCGGAATTCGTCAAATTTCTTCTCCGCTGCCAGACCAGCCAGGGTGGGCAAGAGATACGTGGCGAGTGAAATTCCAAACACGCCCTGTGGCAGTTCCATCAAACGCACGGCGTAGTTGAACGGAGAGATGATCGGACCGTTCGCAGCTCCAAGCACCAATCCAAGGTTCTGCACCACCAGCACGTTGATTTGAAATGCGGCTACGCCGATTGTGCCCGGGATGATCTTGCGCACCACATTGCGCACCGTTTCGTCACGCCAGGGCGTGACCCATTTGTAACTGAATCCCTCGCGTCTCAGCGACGGCAGTTGAAACAACGCCTGCGCCACGCCTGCCACCACCACGCCAAACGCGAGTGCAAACACCTTGTCCGCTTTGTCGCCCGGCCAGATGGGAGTCAGCAGGAACACCGACGCAATCATCACCACGTTCAGCATCGTCGCGCCCATTGCGGGGATGAAGAAATGTCCGCGCGCGTTCAGGATGCCGATGAACACCGCAGCGAGGCACACGAAAAACATGTAGGGAAACATCACGCGCAGCAGACGGAGCATCAGGTCCACGCGTGGCGTGAAAGCATGTGCCGCAAGTGCCACGGACACGATCAACAACCCGAGAGCCACAATCACCGCCAATGCCACGATGAGTCCGGAAATGACGGCATTTGCCGCGCGCCATAATTCTTCCTCCGTGCCCGTGCGCTCCTTCTCCTTGAAAATGGGAATGAACGCCGCAGTAAGTGCGCCTTCACCCAGCAGACGGCGGAAAAGACTCGGGATGGACAAAGCGACTTGAAATGCATCGGCAATCCAGCTCGTGCCCATGAACCAGCCATAGGCCATTTCGCGCACCATGCCCAGAACACGGCTGGTCAGGGTGGCGGCGGCCATTGCGCCTGAGGATTTAAGCATTTGCGACATCGCGCGCGGAGTCTATGGAGTTCGTCTCGTAGAAGAAACCAAGAATGAACAATTCCACTCGGACAACGCTTGCCACGGCGGTTTTCACTCGACAGTTGCGCTCGATTTCCTACCTTTCGCGTTCAAATTGTGAAAAAAGTACTCGTGACCGGCGGCGCCGGATACAAAGGAACCGTGCTTGTGCCCAAGATGCTTCAAGCCGGTTATGAAGTCGTGGTCTATGACCTGATGCTGTTCGGAAATTTTCTCCGGAAACATCCCAAACTCACCGTGGTTGAAGCTGATCTCCGCGACACCGCGAAATATGCCGAGTCCGTGAAGGGCTGCGACGCAGTGATCCACATGGGTTGCATTTCAAACGACCCGAGCTTTGAATTGGATTCCGGTTTGAGCAAGAGTATGAACTACGATTGCTTTGAGCCGCTGGTCATCGCGTCCAAGCAGGCGGGCGTGAAGCGGTTCATCAACATTTCTTCCAGCTCGGTTTATGGTGTGAGCGACGCGCCCGACGTGACCGAAGAGCACCCGCTCCTGCCGCTCACGGAATACAACAAGTACAAGGGTCTCTGCGAGCCGTTGCTGTGGAAACATCAGTCCAAGGATTTCGTCTGCGTGACGATCCGGCCCGCGACGGTCTGTGGTTATTCGCCGCGCATGAGGTTTGATCTCACGGTGAACATCCTCACCAATCACGCCTATCACAAGGGCGTCATCACGGTGTTCGGCGGCACACAAAAGCGCCCGAACATTCACATCGAAGACGTGACAGATCTGTACATCGAGTTGTTGAAATATCCCGCCGAGAAGATTGCGGGTGAAACATTCAATGCCGGCTATGAGAATTTCACAGTTGCGCAGCTCGCGGACTTTGCGAAGAAAATCGTCGAGGATGAATTTCCGGACAAGAAACCCATCGGCATCACGACCACGCCTTCGGACGACAACCGCTCTTATCACGTCTCGTCGAAAAAGATATTGGACAAGCTCGGGTGGAAACCGAAACGTTCCATCGAAGACGCTGTGCGCGATCTTTGCCGCGCTTTCAAGGCTGGTAAGTTCCCGACGAACACCATGACCGACCAGACCTACTTCAACGTGAAGACGGTGAAGTCCATCGGCCTCAAATGAGCGCGCCAGGCACAGCAGTTGTAACCGGTGGCGCGGGTTTCATCGGCAGTCACATGGTGGACTTGCTGCTGGCCGAAGGATTCCGAGTTCACGTCATTGACAGCCTCGTTGGTGGTCGGCTGCAAAATCTGGAGCAACACAAAAACGAAGTGCGGCTCAAGGTGGACGAGCGTGACGTGCGTTCACTCGCGCCGAATGACCCGGCATTCACGGGTGCGAAATACGTTTTTCACTTCGCAGGCATCGGCGACATCGTTCCGAGCATCGAGCGCCCGATTGACTACATGTCCACGAATGTCATGGGCACGGTTCACACGCTCGAAGCCGCGCGTCAGGCAGGCGTGCAGAAATTCGTCTATGCCGCGTCATCATCATGCTACGGTCTCGCGCCTGTGCCGACCACCGAGGCCGCCCCCATCACACCAGAATATCCCTACGCGCTGAGCAAGTTCCAGGGTGAGCAGGCGGTGTTTCACTGGGGGAAAATTTACAAGCTGCCAGTCAATTCCATCCGCATCTTCAATGCCTACGGCACGCGCTTCCGCACCAGCGGCGCTTACGGCTCCGTGTTCGGTGTGTTCCTCGCGCAGAAGGCGAACAACAAACCGTTCACTCGCGTCGGCGACGGCAACCAGCGCCGCGACTGGGTCTTTGTGACGGACATAGCCCGCGCGTTTTACGCCGCCGCGACCACGGAAAAGTCGCAGGAGATTTTCAACGTCGGAACGGGCAATCCGCAAACGGTCAACCGCCTGATCGAACTGCTTGGCGGCGAAATCGTGCAGCTCCCGAAACGCCCCGGCGAACCCGATTGCACCTGGGCCGACATCACGAAGATCAAACGTGAACTCGGCTGGGCGCCTAGAATTCCGCTCGAAGACGGCGTGAAGATCATGCTCGCCAACCTGAACTACTGGCGCGAAGCTCCGGTCTGGGACGCGGGCAAGATCGAGAAGGCGACGAAGACGTGGTTCAAATATCTCGACACCAAGCCGTGAAAAAGAAGAAGACGCAATTCACAAAGGCCGAGCATCAGACGTTCGCGCGCAAGATCAAGACGGCGCAGGAACTCCGCAAGATTCTTGGTGCACCACCGCGCAGGAAGAAGGCGATCATGTGCCACGGCACGTTCGATCTCGTGCATCCCGGTCACATCCGGCATCTCATTTACGCCAAGAGCAAGGCGGACATTCTCATCGCCAGTCTGACCTCCGACACGCACATCCAGAAGGCGAATTTCCGTCCGTTCGTGCCGCAGGATTTGCGCGCGATGAATCTGGCCGCACTCGAAGTCGTGGACTACGTGGTGATTGATGACAACTCCACGCCCATCGAGAACCTCAAGATCATCCGCCCTGACTATTTCGCGAAAGGCTACGAATACAACAAGGGCGGACTGAATCCCAAGACGAAGGAGGAAAAGGACGCGCTGGATACATACGGCGGCGAAATTCTTTTTACGCCCGGTGATATCGTCTATTCTTCCTCGCACATCATCGAGCATGAACCGCCCAATCTCGCTGCGGACAAGCTTCATGCTTTGATGCAAGCCGAGGGAATCACCTTCAAGAAACTGCGCGACACGCTAGCGTCATTCAACAAGGCGAAGATTCATGTCGTTGGCGACACCATCGTTGACTCCTACACCTACTGTACGCTTATCGGCGGCAACACCAAGACTCCAACGATGAGTCTGCGCTTTGATTCGCAGGTGGATTTTGTCGGCGGCGCGGGCGTTGTCGCCAAGCACATGAAGGGCGCCGGTGCTGACGTCAGTTTCACCACGGTGCTCGGCGAGGACGCGCTCAAGGATTTTGTTCTGAAAGATCTTCGAGATTACGGTGTGAAATGTGACGCCGTTGTAGATCGCACGCGCCCGACCACGCAGAAGAATCTGTTCACGACGCAAGGCTACCGGATGCTCAAGGTGGACAAGCTCGATAACCGTCCAATCTCAGACAAGGTCCTCGAACACTTCAAATCAGCCATCGCCGGCAGCAAGGCTGATGCGATCATCTTCAGCGATTTTCGCCACGGCATTTTCAATCGAACCACGATTCCGCCACTCGTCGCCGCGTTGCCCAAAGGTTTGTTGCGCATCGCCGACAGTCAGGTCGCAAGCCGCTGGGGCAACATTCTCGAGTTTCAATGCTTTGACCTGATCACGCCCAACGAACGTGAGGCGCGGTTCGCGCTCGGCGATCAAGATTCCACCGTGCGTCCGCTGGCCGAGGAACTCTACAAACGTGCGAACTGCAAATATCTCATGTTGAAGATGGGCGAGCGCGGCATGATTACTTATCGCGCCCCGGGCAACGCCGTCCGCACGTTCTTCACGGTGGACACATTCACCAACAAGGTGGTGGATGCTGTTGGCGCGGGTGACGCCTTGCTGGCCTACTCAACCATTGCACTGGCGGTTTCCAAGTGCATCGTCACGGCGTCAATTCTCGGCACGATCGCAGCAGCACTGGCATGTGAGCGTGACGGCAACCACCCGATTGACCCTGCCGACGTGCTCAAGCGGCTCGAGAACGTCGAGCGACAGGTCAAATACGAATGAGAGTCATCGTCGTCGGCGCGGGAAATCAGGGCGGCAAACGGGCCAAGGTTGCCGGCGCTGATCTCGTCGCCACGGTTGACCCGTTCAACGCCGCCGCGAAATTCAAGACCGTCGAGCAAGTCCCGCTTGATTCCTACGACGCCGCGCTCGTGTGCACACCTGACGCCGCCAAGCCGAAAATCCTCACACATCTGCTTGGCAACAAAAGGCACGTGCTGGTGGAGAAGCCGCTGCTTGGCGAACCTGGTTGCTCACTTCAACAATTGAAGGAACTCGCCGAGCGCAACAACACCGTCTGCTACACGGCCTACAACCACCGTTTCGAACCGCACATTCTCCGTCTCAAGAAAACGCTCGACGCAAACTGGCTCGGAAGAATCTATCAGGCAAAATTCTTCTACGGCAACGGCACGGCGCGAGACGTCCGCAATTCCGCGTGGCGCGACACCGGCCTCGGCGTGCTTCCGGATCTCGGCTCGCATCTGCTGGACTGGACGCTCATGCTTTTTGGCAAGCCCATCGTCCCGCCGCGCGTCTGGGGCGCGCACCGTTTCGAGAACCTCGCGTTCGACCATTATCATTTCACGTTTCAAGGCGAGCCGGTCATTGATTACGAGATGACGATGCTCTCGTGGCGCAACACCTTCCGCTTCGACCTGTTTGCCGAGAATGGCAGTGTCCACATTGATTGCCTCTGCAAATGGGGTGTGAGCACCTACACCGAACGTCGCCGTGTGCTGCCTAGTGGACGCCCGCAGGAAACCGTGGAGCAACTTCCGCAAGGTGACCCGACGTGGGAACTGGAATACGCGCACTTCAAAGGACTCTGTCAGCAACCGGTCAACAACATCGCCAACGACATCTGGATTGACGCGATGCTGGCCGAACTGGGAAAACAATCACCGCCATGAATGGGAGCAGAAGTGGCGGCGACGCCTCGTCGCCGCAGTGTGGATGCGCCGCCCTCGGCGCATGTTCTGCGGCAGTTCCAAGCGGCGACGAGGGCGTCGTAGCCACAACCAAGCGACGGGGCGTCGCTTCAACTTTATGATCGGATTCGCCGGACTATCGCACCTCGGCATCAACTACAGCCTCGCCACCACGGCGAAAGGTTTCGATGTCGTGGCGTTCCATCCCTCGGAGGAACTCGTGACGGACTTGGGCAAGGGAAAATTCCCCATCGAAGAACCCGGCCTCGCTGAACTCTTCGCCGCCAACCAGCACCGCATCCATTTCACTGCTGACGCAAAGGATTTGTCCGCTTGCGACCTCGTCTTCGTCGCGCTCGACATCAAAACCGACGATAACAACTGCAGCGACACCGGCCCGCTCACGCAACTCATCCAGCAGATCGCGCCGCATCTGAAAAAGGGCAGCTCGCTCGTTCTGTTGAGCCAGGTCAATCCCGGTTTCACTCGCAAGCTGCGCGAGGAATTGCTGCGCACCAGCGCGGTCGGCGAGGTGATCTATCAGGTCGAGACGCTCATCTTCGGTCGCGCCGTCGAGCGCACGCTGCACCCGGAGCGTTACATGGTCGGCGCGAACGATTCCGCGCAGCCGCTCCCGCCGCTGCTCAAGCAGTGGCACGACAGCTTCGGCTGCCCTGTGCTGGTCATGCGTTACGAAAGTGCTGAACTGGCGAAAATTGCGATCAACTTTTTCCTTGTCTCCTCCGTCTCAACCACCAACACGCTCGCCGAGGTCTGCGAAAACATCGGCGCGGACTGGAACGAGATTGCGCCTGCGTTGCGGCTCGACGCGCGCATCGGCCCGAAGGCGTATCTCATGCCCGGCCTCGGCATCGCCGGCGGCAATCTCGAACGCGATCTCGTCACCGTTAAGTGCCTGGCCGAAGGTTCGCAGGCCGACACCGGCATCGTGGACGCGTGGCAATGCAACAGTGCACATCGCAAGGACTGGGGGGCGCGCACGTTGCGCGACGCCGCGAAGAAGCGCGGGTTGGATTTGAAGAACGCCGTCGTCGCCGTGTGGGGCTTGGCCTACAAGGAGAACACGCACTCCATCAAGAATTCGCCGGCGCTTCAGTTCGTTGCCGCGATTCCTGAATCTCGCAAGCAGGCTTACGATCCAGCGGCGAAGCTACCCGCTGATGCCTATCCTCAATTTCAGCAGGTCGCCAGTGCGCTCGATTGCTGCCAGGGTGCTGATGCGCTCGTGATTCCCACGCCATGGCCCGAGTTCCGCGCGGTGGATTTGAAGGCCATTCGAGCCGCGATGCGCGGAAACATCATCCTTGACCCCTTCGGACTGCTCGATGGCGCGCAAGCCGTGGCGCTGGGATTTGATTACTACCGGCTCGGCGTGCCACCGCGCAACGGAGCGCCGGTCTCCGACCCGGCGCGAACCTGAATCATCGAAATACGCCGGGTCGGAGACCGGCGCTCCGAAAACCATGCTTACTCTCAATTCGCCCAAACCCGCCAAGCCCGAACGCGTCGTCATCATGGGAGCTGGCGGGTTCGTCGGTCGCGCCAGTGCTGACAAACTCAAGGCCGACGGCGTGAACGTCATCGCGCTGACTCGCAAGGAGGTTGATTTGCTCGCGGCTGACGGTGCGACAAAACTCGCCGCCCAACTCACGCCCGCGACCACGCTCATCGTCACCTCCGCACTCGCGCCGGTGAAGAACACGCCGATGCTGCTCGACAACCTGTGCATGATGCAGGCCGTCATCGAAGCGGTGAAGACCAGGCCCATCGCGCACCTCATTTACATCAGCTCCGATGCTGTGTATTCCGATTCGGACAAGCCGATGACCGAGTCGTCGCCTGCCGAGCCCGGTTCGTTGCACGGCGTGATGCACCTCGCGCGCGAAGTGATGTTGAAGAACGAACTCGCCGCGATTCCGCAGGCGTTCGTGCGCCCCACGCTCATCTTTGGCCCGAACGACCCGCACAACGGCTACGGCCCAAACCGTTTTATGCGCCTCGCGAGAGCCGGGCAGGAAATTAGATTGTTCGGCGAGGGCGAAGAGCGGCGCGACCACATTTTCATCGAAGACGTGGCGGAGATTGTCCGGCGCTGCGTGTTGCATCGCGCGACCGGCATAGTGAATGCCGTTTCCGGCAAGGTGACTTCGTTCAAGGAGATCGCGGAGATGGCGGCGGCAAAGTTTGAGCCGCGCGTGAAGGTCATTGGCACGCCGCGCGTCGGCGCGATGCCGCACAACGGCTACCGGGCATTTGACACGGCGTTGGTGCAGAAACTTTTCCCCGACTTCAAACCCCTAACGCTGACGCAGGGACTTGATCGCATGAAATCCTCGCCTACATGAGCGCATCGGAGAACGTGCCAAGAATCGGCGGCGTGGTGTTGTTGCGCGATGACGGTGCCGCGCTTCTTCAGTTGCGCGACAACATACCCACCATCACCGCTCCGGGTCTTTGGGTTTTTCCGGGCGGGCACTGCGACGATGGTGAAACATGCAGGGATTGCGCGCGTCGCGAGTTCCGGGAGGAGACTGGATACGATTGTCCTGAGATCAAGTCTTTGACCGAGTTTCACTATGTTGCCCCGGAGAATGGCCGGACGTATCTGCTGAGTTTCTGGTGGGATCGCTATGACGGTGTGAGTCCCGTGTTTTGTTATGAGGGACAGGAGGTGCGATTTATTCCGCGGGCAGAATTTGAATGCAAGCCAACAACAGACTACTTGCTTTCTGTTTGGGAACTGGCGCTGACGAAGCTCTACTGAATGCCTGACCTGCTTCCAGAAGCTCAGGAGGTCTTTTTCTTGCGCGTGACCTTGGGTTTGACTGCGGGCGCATCGCCCCAAAGACTTTCCAGGTCGTAATATTCGCGGGCATCGGCGCGCATGACGTGAACAATGACATCAAAGAAATCCATCACCACCCATGCCCCTTGAACCTTGCCGTCCGTGGCGAGGGGTCGAACATCATGATCGTCGCGCAGTTTGTCCGTGATTTCTCCCACGATGGCGCGCAGATGTGGCTCGCTGGTGCCGGAGGCGATGACAAAAAAATCCGTGACGCTGGACAGCTTGCGCACGTCCAGCACGAGAATGTTTTCAGCCTTTTTGTTGTCCGCCAGATCGCGGCAGAGGAGAGCCAGTTTCTTTGAATCCATATTTGCCGGCAGATTTAAGCACGGATTGAATGGGATGAACACTGATAAATGTCGGCCGCCCGGAATCCAAATCGGTTGAAGTCGTTCACGCCTGATCTCATGTTGGCAGCGGCCTGCCGATATTGATTCTGTTCTTGAGACAGTATGCCGCGTTCGCGACGTACTTAATCGCCCAAAACTTTAACTGGCCTCGTTCTTCATTTGTGAGTTTGCGAACAATCTTCGCAGGCGCACCGAGCACGAGACAGCCGGGCGGGATTTTCATTCCCTGGGTCACCAGCGCATTGGCCCCGATGAGCGATTGTTTTCCGATCACGGCCCCATCAAGAATCACCGCACCCATCCCGATCAAAACCTCGTCACCTACTTTGCACGCGTGAACAATCGCGGAGTGCCCGACCGTGACGTAGTTCCCGACAATGCATGGAAAGTCATCAGCCAGGTGCAGCACCGCGTTGTCCTGGATGTTTGTGTGATGACCGACCACGATGCGGTTGATGTCACCGCGCAATACGGTGTTGTACCAGACGCTCGATTGAGCACCGATTCTGACGTCGCCCAAAACGACCCCGGTTTGAGCAATATAAACGCCCTTGCCGAGCTTCGGTTTCTGACCGAGGAACTTCTCCAATTGTTTTTCCAGTTTTCCCATGCCTTTGTTAAATCCTATTTGTGACGACTTGGAAACGAAAAACCCGCAGCCACACGACTGCGGGGTGAGTTCCTTTGATTCCGAATCACCGGCAATGCGGGTTACCCCGGTGGTGATGCCGGTAACCGCCACCGTAACTGAAGTTCACGTAGGGTCGCGGTGCGTAGTACACGGGGGCTTGATACACCACCACAGGCGGCGGCGCGGGCACATAAACTACACGCGGTGCGCACACCGGCGCGGGAGGCGGGCAGTATCGCGGCGCGGGAGCGTAACTGGAATACGTCACGGAATAGGTCGCAGGCTGGCAGTCAATCGCGTTCGCGATCACGACTCCGGCGGCGACACCGGTCAAAACTTTTCCCACTGTGGCCCATTCACGATTTCCTGCGTGGGCGGTTTGGATGCTTGCTCCGGCAATTGCCATGAGCGTAATGGCTGCAATGATCTTTTTCATAACTTGCCTTTTGTTTTCGACGTTGTTTTCCATTTACGAACTGTCTGACGGGGCGATTTTGGTTTTATTCAGGCGGCATTATCGGTAAGAATTTCAGTGGTTTATGGCAAAACCATCCATTCGACGGCCGCCAGTGCCGGAGCGCAAAATGCCCAAGTCGTTCAAGGAATTGACGCCTTCGAGACATTTCAATCCACGCACGTTCTTTCGCGAATTGATCTGGAAGGCGCTGCTCACACGCCGCACGGGCGAACATAAACGGCCCACGTTTCCAAAACTTCGACAGGGTCAGGTGGCTATCACTTGGATTGGCCATGCTTCCTTTCTGATTCAATTCACGGATTTGAACGTGCTGGTGGATCCGAACTTTGCGAACTGGTTGTTCCTCCTCAAACGCATCAAGCGTTCGGGGTTGAAAATCCAGGACCTTCCGCCGATTGATCTCGTGCTGCTCACACACGCGCACTTCGATCACTTCCACAAACCGACGCTACGCCGTCTGCCTCATCCCAAGATCGGCATCATGCCATGGGGCGTTGGCGACCTTGCGCAAAATCTCGGATTCGAGCGAGTCATCGAGCTCGAATGGTGGGAAAGCTTTTCGCATCGGGATTGGAAGGTCACGTTGACGCCCGGCAAGCATTGGGGCGCGCGCACCCTTCACGATCATCATCGCGGCTACGGTGGGTTTGTCCTCGAACACCAGGGCCGTCGCATCTATCACGCAGGCGACAGTGCGTACTTTGATGGCTTCAAGGAAATCGGCAAGGTGTTCTCACCTGATGTCGCGTTGCTTCCGATAGGCGCGTATCATCCGGAATCCTTTCGTCACGTTCACATGGGGCCGGATGAGGCAGTGAAGGCATTCAAAGACCTGCAGGCGCAATGTCTCGTGCCGATGCACTACGGAACGTTCAAGCTGTCCTTCGAGGACATGGATGAGCCTCCGCGCTGGCTGCGGGAGATTGCACGTGAACAAGGCTTGAGCCAGAAGGTGCGTATTCTCGTTGAAGGTCTGCCTGAAGTTTTTTGACGGCACACTTGCCGGATACGAATCCCGGCGACACTATTCTGTTGCTTGAAGATTCTTGTCGCCATCACCGGAGCCAGCGGCTCCCTCTACGCCCAGCGGTTGCTCGACAACCTTGATCCCCGCCAGCACGAGCTCCATGTGGTGATGAGCAATTACGCGCAACAGGTCATCGCAGAGGAACTGCCCGGTGGCTTGCATTTGCCGGAAGGCGTGAAGCCACACGGCCTGAAGAGCATGAACGCTCCCTTTGCGAGCGGATCAAATCCGCCGGATGTGATGGTGGTGATTCCCTGCACCATGGGCACGCTTGGCCGCATTGCACACGGTTATAGCGAGGACGTTCTTCTGCGTGCCGCCGATGTGGTGTTGAAGGAGAGAAGGAAATTGATACTCGTCCCGCGCGAGATGCCGTTGAATCTCGTTCACGTAAAGAATTTCGAGCTGCTTATTCAAGCAGGCGCTCTCATCCTTCCCGCCAATCCATCCTTCTACACCCGTCCACAAACCGTCGAGCAGGTCGTGGACACTGTTGTTGCGCGAGTGCTTGATCATATCGGCATTCCCAACAAGCTTGCGCCACGTTGGGCTCAAGAGCAGGAATAGTTACAACGCTCCTTCCAAATTGCGTGCTCCTATTTGACTGCATCTAGGGCCGCTTCAATCACACGCTCCACGCTGATATTGTTCATGCAGCGGAAATCAATCGGACACTCGCGTAGAAAGCATGGCGAACATGGCGCGTCTGATTTCAGCAAACGATGACGTGGGTCGCCCAGTAGGCCTGGCCCTGTGAGTTCAGGAGAAGTGCTGCCAAACGGAACAACCACTGGAGTCCCCAGAGCGGCGGCGACGTGCATGGGGCCCGTATCATTGGTGAGCAGAACACGGGAAAGTTTCAGGAGTGACATGAGTTCGCGAAGAGAGGTCTGGCCGGCGAGGTTCGAGGTTCGTGGTGCGTGATGCGTGATTCCAGCAGTGACGCGCGCCGCGAGTTCAGCGTCGGCTTTGCCACCGAGGATCAACCATTGGCAATTTGTCTGCCTATGAATCTCCACGGCAGCGGCAATGAACCGTTCGGCAGGCCAGCGTTTTGCGGGGCCGTATTCGGCGCCGGGATTCAACGCAAAACGTGGCGCGGAACAGCTTTCCAAATCAAACTTCTTCTTTGCGGCGGCGATTTCTTCATCCGTCACCGC
>JABFSR010000196.1 GCA_013140495.1 Verrucomicrobiota bacterium | reverse complement strand
AAGCAGATTTCCATGCTCTCCTCCTTGTCGGCGGTCTTGAGATTGCATTGGCGCGCCACTTCGCGCGTATCGCTCTTGGTCTTTTCACCGAGTGGAAACATGGACCGCGCCAGTTGATCCTGGCGCAGCGAGAACAGGAAGTAACTTTGATCCTTGCGCTGATCATGGCCGCGCTTGAGCAATACGCGTCCATCTTCACGGCGTTCCAGTCGCGCAAAATGTCCGGTGGCGATGAACTCCGCGCCGAGTTGATCCGCGCGATCAATCAGCCTCCCAAACTTCAGATTCTGATTGCACATCACGCAAGGGTTGGGCGTACGCCCCGCCTTGTATTCGTCCGCGAAGTATTGGATGACGTGTTTCTGAAATTCCGCCGACTCGTCAATGAGGTAATAGGGAATCCCCAGTTTGTGGCAGACCGAACGCGCGTCCGTGACGGCCTGCGGCCCGCAGCATTTGTCCTCGGCGCGGTTCACGCAATCCTGCGGCCAGAGCTTGAGAGTGATGCCCACCACGTCAAAACCCAGTTCTTGCAAAAGCGCCGCCGTTGCCGAGGAATCCACTCCTCCGCTCATGCCACAAATGACGCGTGTTCGATTTGGCCCGCTCACAAGAAATGAATTATACCTTCCAGCACTCAGGTGTAAAACGGTTTGTCATGCCCGCCCACATTCGCATTGCTCACGAAACAGGTGACAATGGACGGCGGTAATGGTAGGAGTTGTCCATAGCCGTGTGGACCAACTCTAACGAAACTCAGCCGGTATGCTCTCTCGATGAGCCGTGGTCGCAAAAAGAGGCAACATCGCCGTTGCCCCCTGCCCCACCGGTGATTTCAACCGTACCGCCGTCACCTGTAGTTCTGGTTCACGAGCCGCCAGCGATTGCTGATCCTGCGTCCCCACCTGTTCCCATCTGGCATCATGGCTGGCCTGTTCCTTCAACAATCTCCCCCAATCCTGACGAGGCGCGGGCCTGCATTCATCTGCCCGAGTTCGACGCACCAACGCTGGAGAAGGCACAACTCATTTCCGGACGTTATCCTTTGGCCGAAGCTGAATATCGAAATCTGCGCGGGGAGGAGCGCGATGCAGATGCACTCGAGATTCCGCACTTTGAAAGGGTCTTTCGGATTGCCGCCGACATGGCGAGCCTGCCAAATGTGGAGTCGGCCCGTGATTATGACGAACTGTTGATTCTCACCGCGTGGCATTGCGTGAGGCCCGAGGTGGATGGTTATCTTGGTTCTTTTCCCAAGGCGTTGCTCTGCCCGCTTTCACACGCAGCACCGCCAACCGCGCTGGACGCGCTTTCCAAAGTTAAACGATTCCTGTTCGACCGTCGTGCTTCTGTTTACCTGCGCTATCTGCTCTGCAACAAATATGATCTGCGTACCTGTGCCGACATCGAGAATGCGGATTTGCGTCAATTGCTCAAAAGCACCGGGTTTCGTCTCATCTATCCAAGTTCCGTTCCCGAATTTGCATTTGCAGGCATCACGCGGGGCGAGGACCCGCCTGTCCGCCCGTGGAAATTGACACTCCGACAGGAACTGACGGATGAGCGCGCTGGCGAGATGTTGATCAACGCGGCACTCTGGCAGATCAAACATGGGTTGCGGCTCGTGACTTTTGAACAGGGCCAGCCGCGTTGGAACATCGGCGCGTTCGAACGCACGGACTGGGAAGACGCATTCCTTTCGCTCGGAGTGCGCATCGCACCCTCGTTGATGCGCGAGAGCGGATTGCTGGATTGGCGGGCGGTGCTGGCTCGCTGCCTTGAGCGGATCGGCACCGGCAATCTTCCGCCGGAGTTCCTTGGAAAAGTTTCGGCACTGCCCCAGCGCATCTGTCACGACAATCACCAAGCCATCTGGGACGTGCTCGACCGGGCCGCCCGGACGGTTTTGGAACAAGCGCGCATGTCCGAGCCAGCGCTCTTTACAGAATCGGGCGCAATGAATCATGAAACGGCCCGCAGCTTCCGGCGATGGGCGCGTTTGTTCGATGAAGTTTCGCCGAACATACTGTCCCGCTTCGGGGTGTCAGCGTTCACCGCAATGCATCGCGTCGCTCCGGAATGTTTTGGCTGGGGCCGCGCGCATCTCAAACCGTGGGAGCTGGAGCAGGAACATGGCAAATGGAAGGGGCCGCGCGGTCGCGCGCTGTTGCGCAGCGCGTATGCGTTCGCACTTTTTGAAACAGGTCTCGGCGCGATCAAAACCCAGGATGAACAGGTGGTCTGGCATTGCACCTTGAAACAATTCTCCCGCTGGTCTGCGCTCAAGGTCGAACAGGAAATCACGGCGTATGACTTTTTGTATGGCATCGCCAGCCGGCACGGGTTGACGCCGCTGCTGAGTCGCGAGATTACACACACCGCCGCCATCTCCCTGCTGGCAGGCATGAATGTGCATGAGAACCTGCCCAGGATCGAAGGATGCTGGGACGTATGCATGCGCGCCGCGTTGGAACGTCACGGGGGCGAACTGGAAGTGCGGCTGGTGCTTCCGGATCTGGTGCCGCTGCCATTGCGTCTGCGCAAGGCCGTGCTGACGCCGCTCACTTACGGCTATCTGCACAAGGAGATCAGGCTGGTCCGCGACTTTGATCTGCGCATGGCGCGCGAGGCTCGTCGCAAACTGGAGGAGATTCCCGGTTGGTGGGAAGACGAGCGCATCATGGGAACACCACTCGTCGAGCGGGTCAACGATACCGCCGACCCTGCCCGCGTTGTGCTTGACCAGTTGCGATCCGAACCGTGGCTCGAATCCCCGCCACAACGAATCCGCTATCGCGCCCTTCACCTGCTCCTCTCCAAGCGCGCGACAAATCGGACGACGCCGGGCGAAAGCGGACTTTCATCCGAGGAGATGCGCGTTCTGCTCCGTCTCGCCCTTGAGGCGACACTTGAGCATACGAATGTCGCGCACGTATCGTTTCCAGCCATCCAGCGCGGCTTCGAACGAATCCTGGCCCGAGATGATACCCGCGAGATGCTGGATTCGCTGCTGTTGCACGTCGGCACGGCGTATGAGACCGAAATCTGGGGACAAGTGCGGAAGTTCATCGTGCTCGACGTCATCAATGATCTGCTCGCGCTTACGATCCGAAGTTCGCTAATGCATGTGATGAGTTCGGATTGAGAGAGCAGTCCCTGCAAACAAAAAAACGGCTGGATTCAGGTTGACCGTACCCGCCATTGGTGTTCCAATCGAATTCAGCCAAGTCTATGAAAACAACCGCATTACTTCTAACGGCACTGTTAATCAGCATCTCCACTTACGTTCATGCAACACAGACGGCCCAGGCGACGTTGTTTTGCTGGTCGTTACGTTTTCAACAAGGGCATGGTTCGTTTGATGAGACGTTGGACTTCAGCACGATCTCCGGCACGCCAAACGGGGAGTTGGCGCCATGGTTCTCCTTTTACACGCACAGCACCGGAATCTCCCTGGACCCCTTCGGCGGCTTTCCCATACCCGGCACGATGGATCTGGATTTGCCGCCGTTCACCGACGCGAACGGCAACGGCTTCGACGATTCATTCGAAGTTTCGCAGGCAGCGGGCGGGACATCCTCAGGTGAATACACCACGGCCGGCGGTGGCGGCACGGTGTCCGCCACCTGGAGTCGTGCAGCAGGTTCGAGTGCGGGCACATGCTGGCTACATTTGGTGGATGACACTTACGGCAACTTGGGCACCTTCCAGCACACGTTTGAAGTGCTCGAATACACCGGCCCGCTGACTTACACGCCAGGATCGAATGCAGTGACTGGCAATATCAATCTCACGCAGACCGGCAATCCGACCGCTACCCTGCTCGGGCCGGTACAATTCCAGAAATCTGTCAGCAATCCGTTCAATGAATTGACCCTCCAGGCGGGCGGTTGGACCAATGACAGCAGTCAGACATTGACGTTCGGTCAGGAGGGTTATTCCCGCGATCTGACGCTTAAAACGAACTATTATGGTTATGTGTCCTTTGCCGACGGTGACCTGAATACAGCCGCCCCAGACTACACGTCTTGGCTGCTCTCGATTGACGACGTTAACGACGCGGATGCGGACACGATCCCTGATTTCAGCGACAATCCGAGTGTGTCCGTCCCTCGCCGTCCCTTGCTGACATTGAGCCGCGGCACAACAAATCTCCTGCTGACCATCAGCGGCGACGTTGGCCGATTGCATCACATTCTGGAGCGAACGAACCTCTCAACCGGAGGCTGGGTGACTAATCGCTCGCTGACACTGACCAACGATCCGCAAACAATCTCAATGCCTCTGACTGGCGCTCCCATGAAGTTTTGGCGGGCACTGGTGCCGTAAGGCTTCTCTCGCCTGCCATTTTCATGCTGCTGGAGTTCTGGCAGTTTTTGCGAATTGCCACTGCCCGGCTTTTTCATATCCTTCCCCTCCGCTCTGGCGGACACGATGAAACCTCAAGTCGAAATCTACGATACGACTCTGCGCGACGGGGCGCAGGGCGAAGGCATCAATTTCTCCGCCGTGGACAAGCTCCGCATCGCTGAGAAGCTCGATTCTTTCGGGGTTCACTACATTGAAGGCGGCTGGCCGGGCAGCAATCCCAAGGACATGGAGTTCTTCAAGCAGGCGGCCAAACGCAAATGGAAGAACGCCCAGATCGCTGCGTTCAGCATGACGCGGCGCAAAGGCGTGGCGGTGGAGAACGACGAGTTGATGCGGCTGATCCTCGAAGCGAAGACGCCGGTTGTCACCATCGTGGGCAAGACGTGGTTGCTGCACGTCACCGAAGTGTTGCGCGCGAAGCCGGATGAAAATCTTGGCATGATCGGCGACACGATCCGCTATCTCAAGGATCATGGCAAAGAAGTGATCTATGACGCGGAACATGCGTTCGATGGTTTCACCGAAGAGCCGGAATATGCGCTCGCCACGTGGCAGGCGGCGGAAAAGGCGGGCGCGGATTGCATCGTGTTGTGCGATACGAACGGCGGACGACTTCCGAGTGAAATCGCGAAGATCACGGCGTTTGCGAAGTCCAAGTTGAATTGCAAAATCGGCATCCACACGCACAACGACTGCGGCTTTGCGGTGGCGAACGCGATTGCTGCTGTTGATGCCGGAGCCATTCAGGTGCAAGGAACGATCAATGGCTACGGCGAGCGCACGGGCAACTGTAATCTCATCAGCGTCATCCCGACGTTGGAGCTAAAGATGGGACTGCGCTGTGTGCCGACGAAGTCGTTACCGAAGCTGAAGGAACTTTCCGAGTTCGTGAACGAAGTGGCGAACATGCGCCATGATGTTCGTGCGCCATGGGTGGGACAGACGGCGTTCGCGCACAAGGGCGGGATGCACGTTCACGCCATCGAAAAGGTCGGGCGCAGTTACGAACATATCAATCCCGAGAGCGTTGGTAATTTTCGGCGCGTGCTCGTGAGCGACATGTCGGGACGCACAAACATTTTGCTCAAGGCCAAGGAACTGGGTTTCAAACTCACGCCGGATGCGCCGGAAGCGCGCGAGATCACTGCGAAAGTGAAGGAGCTTGAGTCACAGGGCTACGAATACGAGGCTGCCGAAGCATCGCTCGCGTTGCTCATCCGGGCGGCGATGGATCACAATCCTGAATTGCTCTTTAGCGTGGACACGTATCACGTCTCGATGCGGCGCGACAAAAAGGAGTCCATCTGCGAAGCCACGGTGCGCGTGCGGGTCGGCGACGAAATCGCCCACACCGTTGCCGAGGGCGACGGTCCGGTGAATGCGCTTGATGCTGCGCTTCGTCGCGCGCTCGTGAAGTTCTTCCCGAAGCTCAAAGCGATTGAACTCACGGATTACAAAGTGCGTATCATCAACGGCACGACCGGCACGGCGGCCAAGACCCGCGTGTTGATCACGTCCAGCGATGGCAAACGCGAGTGGGGCACGGTCGGCGTGAGCGAGAACATCATCGAAGCCAGCTTGCAGGCGTTGGTGGATTCGATGGAGTACGCGTTGCTCAAGAAATGAGACCGGAAGGCTTGACGCGAATTACGCTAATTAACGCGAATTTTCCCGAACCATTCCATGAGTGAACTGCTTTACAAAGACGAGGTGTTCAAACTCGTCGGGCTTTGCATGGAAATTCATCGCGAGCTGGGCAAGGGGCACGACGAGGTTATTTACAAGGACGCTCTCGTGGTTGAGTTGCAGCGCGCTAAGATTCCATTCACTCGTGAGCGAAAGTATGAAGTGAACTATAAGGGCGTGGTGCTGCCGCACTCTTACTACGCTGATTTTGTCCCTTGGGATAAAATCATATTCGAGGCCAAAGCCGTCGAGGCGTTGACCGATGCCCATGTGAAGCAGGTTCTGAATTATCTGGCGGCAGCAAAACTTGAATTGGGATTGCTGGTCAACTTTGGCGCGGATTCGTTGGAATGGAAACGGGTCGTGTTAAGCCGGCCGAGGCCGCAAGAGTTACCCAAGGATTTCCGGTTATGACAGGAAGGAATTTGACGCGAATTGCGCGAATTATCGCGAATTCAAATTCAGTTCTTGGTCTTGTCTTTAATTAGCGTCAATTCGCGAAATTCGCGTCAAAGTTTTTCATCATGGAAATACCAAAAGCATACGAACCACAATCCGTCGAAGATAAGTGGTATCAGTTCTGGCTCGATAATTCGTGTTTCACCGCCGATCCGGCGCGCGTCAGCGACAAGCGTCCGGCGTATTCCATCGTCATTCCGCCGCCGAACGTCACGGGCATGCTCCACATGGGGCACGTGCTCAACAACACCATCCAGGACATCCTCAGTCGCAAGGCGCGCATGGACGGCAAGGAAGTCCTCTGGCTGCCGGGCACGGACCACGCCGGCATCGCCACACAGGTGCAGGTGGAGAAGCAGCTCAAGAAGGAAGAGCGTCTGACCAAATACGATCTGGGCCGCGAGGAATTTCTCAAGCGCGTGTGGGCTTGGAAGGAAAAGCACGGCGGCATCATCATCAATCAACTCAAGAAGCTCGGGTGCTCGTGCGATTGGACGCGCGAACGGTTCACGATGGACCCGGAGTATTCGCGCTGTGTGCAAAAGGTCTTCGTCGAGCTTTACAAGAAGGGCCTGATCTATCGCGGCAAACGCATGGTGAACTGGTGTCCGGTGTCGCAGACGGCGTTGTCCGACGAGGAAGTGGAAATGAAACCGCAGAAAGGTTTCATGTATCAATTTAAGGTGGAGGTAGTAGATGCGACGCCCTCGTCGCATGGGAAAGTGGCAGCGACGCCTTTGTCGCCGATTGGAGCAAAACGCGACGGGGGCGTCGCGACTACCTCCTGCGACGGGGGCGTCGCAGCTACGTGGCTCACCATCGCGACGACGCGACCGGAAACCATCCCGGGCGACACGGCGGTGGCGGTGAATCCGAAAGACCCGCGTTACGCGCATCTCATCGGAAAGCACATCGTGCGGCCGTTGCCGGCGGAATTGCCGCGCGAACAGAAGCTCATCCCGATCATCGGCGACGAGCATGTGGATTTCGAATTCGGCACGGGGGTGCTCAAGGTGACGCCGGCGCACGACAAGGCGGACTTTGAAATCCGCAAGCGTTGGAATATGCATTTATTCGCGCAAAATTTCCCAAAGCATTCAAACATTCCTGAAATTGGAATTATTGAAATCATCGATGAGCGCGGCACGATGAACGATTTGGCTGGCGCTGATTTGAAAGGGCTGGATCGGTTCAAAGCGCGCAAGGTGGCGGAGGAAAAACTCACGGAACTCGGCGCGTTGGTGGAGGCGAAGCCGTACGAGAACAACGTGGGATTCAGTCAGCGCGCGGATGTGCCGATTGAGCCGCGCCTGAGCGAGCAGTGGTTTTTGAAGTATCCCGCCGTTCCGGAATCGAAGGCGTGCGTGGCGGAAGGGCGGATGAAGTTTCATCCTGAGCGTTGGGCGAAAACTTACGATCATTGGCTGACGAACATTCAGGACTGGTGCATCAGCCGCCAGCTTTGGTGGGGGCATCGAATTCCGGCTTGGTCTATTAAGTTCAAAGGCAAGGACGATCCGCGTCTCGCTAAACCGCTTCAGGAAATGTTGGCCGAAGAATGGGAAGGCAACGAGGCATGGACGCGCTCACTTACGGGAACAGCGTCAGAAGAAACTGTTTTTGATACTGAAACCCCACCTCCGATAGAACAAGGCGATTGGACATTGCGTGCAGTGACGTTCTCCGATTTGGAAGCGGCTAAATTAAAAGAATTTGGTTTCACCCAAGACCCCGACGTGCTCGACACGTGGTTCAGCTCTTGGCTCTGGCCGTTTGCCACGATGGGTTGGCCCGAGCAGACCGACACGTTGAAGAAGTTTTATCCGACCACCGACCTCGTCACCGGGCCGGACATCATTTTCTTCTGGGTCGCGCGCATGATCATGGCGGGCTACGAATACATGGGGGAGCTGCCGTTCAAGAATGTTTATTTCACCGGCATCGTTAGAGACAAGAAGGGCGACAAGATGTCCAAGACGAAGGGCAATTCACCCGACCCAATCGTGCTCATCGCCCAATACGGCGCGGACGCGCTCCGCTTCGGCACGATGCGCAGTGCGCCGCTCGGTCAGGACGTGTTGTTCGATGAGAAGGACGTCGAGCTGGGCCGCAACTTCTGCAACAAGCTTTGGAATGCGTGTCGCTTCCGGCAGATGGTTGGTGGCAGCGACGCCTCGTCGCTGAACCAACCGAAACGCGACGGGGGCGTCGCGGCCACTTCCGGCGATGGGGGCATCGCCGCTACTTACGAAGTGCAGGGCGAAATCAACTCGTCGCTGCTCACCACGGATGACAAGTGGATTCTGCTCAAGCTCAACGAAGCGATCCGCGAGATCAGCGAGGCATTGAACAGTTACAACTTCAGCGTGGCGGTGCAGGCGTTGTATCGCTTTTTCTGGAACGAGTATTGCGACTGGTATGTCGAGGCGAGCAAGGCGGTGTTCTTCGGCACGGACGAATCGCGCAAAGCCAACACGCTCGCGGTGATTGATTTCGTGTTGAGCCACACGATCCGGTTGTTCCATCCGTTCCTGCCGTTCATCACGGAGGAACTGTGGCACGGGATGGGTTACGCGACGGACATGCCGGACCATCAGGGTGGCAAAACCATCATGAACGCGCCGTGGCCCAAGCCGTTCGAGACCGACTTCCGCGACGCATATTCGCTCGACGATTGTTATCTCGAATTCGCCAACGACAAATACGAAGTCGTGACGCAAGGTCGCAACCTGCGGCGCGTCGGCAATATTCAGGCTGGCAAGAAGGTGAAGTTCGTGATCAAGCCGAGTCGCGAAATCCTGCCGCACGACTCCGAGGTGATTAAGATTCTACTCAACGCGGAAGCGTTCGAGATCAACGCCGATTACGCCGCCAAGAAAGGCACGCCGACGGCACACACGCCGTTCGGGGAGTTGTTCCTGCCGCTGGATGGGTTGATTGATGTCGAGGCGGAGAAAGCGCGACTCACGAAGGAAGTCGAAAAGATACAGGCCGAAATCACCAAGGTGGAGCAGAAGCTGGCCAACCCAGCTTTTACACAAAAGGTTCCGGCGGCAGTATTGCAGGAACATGAGCAAAGGCTCGTTGAATGGCGCACGAAGCTTGACCACGTCAAAGCAGCACTGGATGCGTTGGGTTGATAGGCGCTGCGGCATCGGCCTTCTGCATTATTCGAGAGTTGCTTGCTTGGGGTTCGCGCGGACATGGCTGTCCGCGCTCCTGCACCGACATTGCAAGCCGGTGAGTTCAACTGCTACGCTGAACTCATGCCGGACATTGTCCTGACCACTCTCAACGCGAAATACATTCATGCCGCGTTCGGGTTGCGTTACTTGATGGCCAATCTCGGCAGTCTCAAACCTCGTGCGTGCATTGCGGAGTTCGACATCAACCAACGTCCGATTGACATCGTAGAGGCGTTGCTTGCACACAACCCGCGCATCATCGGTTTCGGCATTTACATCTGGAATGTTTCCCAGGCCACGGAGGTTGTGGCTGCGATCAAACGTATCAGACCAGACGTCATCGTGATTCTTGGAGGACCGGAAGTAAGTTACGAAACGGAATCCCAGAAGATTGTCGAACTTGCGGATCACGTCATTACAGGCGAGGCGGATTTGAAGTTTGCAGAGGTGTGCGGGCAATTGCTGGAATGCAAGTCTCCCACCTGGCTCAATTCCGGCGGCATCTTGCAACACGCCGAGTCAGAGACCGGCGCTCCGCCCAAGATCATCTCTGCGCCACTGCCGGAATTCTCACAACTCGCCCTGCCCTACGATCTCTACGATGAACAGGATGTCGCAAACCGGATCATTTATGTGGAAGCGTCGCGGGGCTGTCCGTTCACATGCGAGTTTTGCCTGTCGTCACTGGACATTCCCGTGAGGCAGTTGCCGTTGCCGCTGTTCCTTGGCGAAATGCAAAAGCTGATCAATCGGGGCGTGCGGCATTTCAAGTTCGTAGATCGTACGTTCAATCTGAATTTGAACACGAGCTGGGCGATTCTTGAATTCTTTCTCGAACGTCACCGCGAAGGAAACTTCTATCACTTTGAAATGATTCCCGATCGCTTGCCGGAAGCGTTACGCGAAACCATCGCCAGGTTCCCGCCTGGTTCGGTGCAATTCGAGGTGGGAGTCCAGACGTTCAATCCCGAGGTCGGACAACTCATCAACCGCAAACAGGACAACGCAAAACTTGAAGAGAATCTGCGCTGGTTGCACGAACACACCGGTGTGCATGTTCACGCTGATTTGATCGTTGGGCTGCCGGGTGAAACTGTTGAAAGTTTTGGCGCAGGCTTTGACCGGCTCGTGCGGTTGCAGCCGCAGGAAATCCAGGTGGGCATTCTCAAGCGGCTGCGCGGAACACCCATCATCCGGCACGACGCAGAGTGGCAGATGGTCTATAACTCACATCCGCCCTACGAGATTTTGCAGAACAAGCTGGTTGATTTCGCGATGATGCAGAAAATGAAACGCTTCGCGCGCTACTGGGATCTCGTGGGCAACAGCGGTAACTTCATCGAGACTGCTCCTTTGCTCTGGAGCGGCGGAGCGTCGCCGTTTCAGGAGTTCATGCGCTGGAGCCAGTGGCTGCACGCACAGGTGCGGCGCACGGACAGCATCGCGCTCGCACGGTTGATGGAGTTGCTGATGAATTACCTGATCGCTGAACGCAGGCTGAATCGGGAGGTCGTAGCCGGAGCGGTTTGGAGGGATTACCAACGCGGCGGGCGTCATGACATGCCGGGATTTTTGCGCGATATTTTGCCTTGCGAGGAAGGCAAATTGTCCGCTGGCAAACGCAGCGGCATGAAGCGGCAATCGCGTCATGCAGCGGTTGGGGCGAAGTAGCGTCCGGACACCGCAAGCAGCCACGCCTTCTGCTTGCTTGCGCACCGAAGCCAGATTGCTACCATGCGGAAATGAAATTGCTTCTTGCGGCGATGACTTATCTGTTGATGGCGGCGTTCTTTTGCTGGGGCATTCTGATGATGATGCACGGCAAACCCGCGCTTTTGATCGGCGTCTCTGCCGTCTTCGTGGTGTTGTTTGCGAAGATCGGCTGTGCTTCGCACTGAACCGTTCTGTCTGAGTTCAGTTCGTTGCGTCACGGACCTGTTGGCACGGCCATTCCCTTCTCAATCGCAGGGATGACCTGAGACCACGGTGAGCAGTTCGCATCCGCCATCCCCGATGCAACACCCGTCGCCGCCGCGCTTGATACGGAAGTCCCACGCGAACCATAGACCTGTCCGTTGTATGAAAAAATTACTCCTCCTGGAGCAGCCACGTCAGGCGTGACCCCCACGTTGGCGTACGGTGCGACCTGACCACGCTCCGTGGCCGTGACTGAGATCACTTGGGGATAGCCCGCCGGAAAAAACGGCGTGGCGCTGCCATCATTTCCGACCGCGGCAAACACCGGAATGTTTTTTCCAGAGAGTTGTTGTACAGCGTCACGAAGGAGCGGGCTGTCACCATACCCGCCGAGGCTGGCATTGATGACCGTGGCTCCCCGGTTTGCTGCCGCAATCATTCCTGCCGCAACGTTGAACGTGTTTGCTGATCCGCTCTGGCCAAAGACATCCACAGAGATCACGCGAACCGAACTGCTGCTTTTCCCCGACGACTGCATGGCCTGGAACAAGGCGTTCGCCATGGCGGTGGCGTGCGTCGGTTGCGATATATCCGTGGAGGATTCACCAGCAACAGCGAAACGCTCCTTGATGAAGCCTTCCAACTGCGAACCGAGAGGTTGGAGAGTGGTATCCACGAGGCCGACCACGACCTTGCAAGCATCAGCCTTGGGCGGATCGAGTTTCAATGTCGTGTTTGGCGCAGTCATGCCGCTGAGGGTTTCTGGTGTGAACGGCACGTCAACGAGGTAATTTTCCTCCACACTCGTCACATCAGGGTTACTGGCCAGTAAATCCCGGGCCGACTTCATGGCCGCGTCGTCATCAAATTGGAGTTGGTAGGCATTCAATTCGGGAATGCGCCCCACGATTTTTGCATGCAACAACCTGGCGAGAGCCTCGACATCCGTGCCTGGCTTGACGCGGATGGTGAGTTCACGCGGCGCAATTTTCCCTTTCATCGCAGACTTTTTGCCTGCGCCGCGAACTTCACGTGTGGCATTGCTCTGCTGCGTGCGGAAGACGTAGAGCCGTGTCTGCGCGTTGCTGCCTGGAACGACGGAGAAATTCAGGTCGCCCAGAAGTTTCCTCAACGCCTCAGCCTGCGGGAGATTCTTGAACTTGGTGGAAGCCCTGTAATCCAGACCCGGCTCGACAAATACATTCCAACCGCTTTGCATTGCGACATCCTGAAGCAGATCATAGACGCCAAAATCACGAACGTCCGCGTCCACGCGCTCCTTTCCCTGATGCCAACCGACGGAATTTGTGGTGGTCGCCGCCATGCTTGTCCAGGCGCACAGCAGAAGGGCCACAGCGAGAAGAAGAATGTGAGCAAGGTTGGAGCGGTGATGTCGCATCGAAGGTTGGAGTGTTCTGCGGTGTTATTCGTTCAATGAGCGTCAAGGAGTCGAACGGACGCGATAGAAACGTCCCGACGTGGAATTGTTGGTCTCAACCCACAAACCGGTTGAATTGGTTGGAATCACGGCAGTCCGCAACGTGAAGGCGTTGGTTAGATTTGTCACGCTGAGAATTTCGTAACGTCGCCCCGCCGTGGCCGGCCATTTCAGCACGGGAGCAAAACCAGTGGCACTGAGAGAGAACAACGGCTCGCTGCCAATGATGCGAAGCCACCTGGTATCTGTACGGTACTGTTTGCCGTCGTTACGCACAGCAAGCGCCCAGAACGGATGCAGTCCGATGTGCAGATTGGTGGCGGCCATGGAAAAGTTTCCTGTCTGGGCGTTGCTCACAGTGCTCCACAATCCGCCCGTGGTGTGAAGTTCGATGCGATTCATTGTGTTCGTATTTGCCACGACGGAGAATTGCAACATGGTTTCGAGAGCGGTGTTTGTGCCGCCGTTGAGCACGTTGAACGCGGCGGAGAAGTTTGTATTGGCGATGCGGACGGTTTGCGAGATGCGCTTCTGTGTTCGCACATGACTGCCCTCGTAGGCGACGGCAGCAAGTTCGTGGTAGCCGTCGGCATTGGTGGTCGTGTTGAACGAGAAGCTAATCGGAAGGTTCGTCAATCCAGCCGTGACGTAAAGATGCGCACGCTGGCGAAGGTGCGTGAGATTTTCGTCGAGCCGCTGCGTTCCGACAGGAATGACCGTGAGCGGCCCGGAATCTGTAATGACAGCCTGAATCTGCGATTCAGCCCAGCCCGGACTGCGGGCACGGAGGTTGAATTCCCCTCCTGTGCCTCCAAAAAAGATGTAACTGATCAAGTCTTCTGCGATCACGCTATCAACGTTTGTGAGCGCAGAGTTGGTGTTGATGGAATTCATGAGCGCCTGCATGAGAACAGAGGTGTCTGTGTTCCCTGCGGAGTTGGTAACTGAAATCGTCGTTGCCACGCCATTGGTCTTGGTAACGACGATTTGCAGCCACGTTCCGTTGGCCACCGAATTGGTAACAACAAAATTGCGCAGCCCGAGCGCAGTTGTGTCCAGAAAGTTTGTCCCACTTGCGCTGATGAATGTGCCCAGCACATTCGCAGCGCCGATATTGTTGCTGACAATAAGCGGGATGCTTGAACCTGATTTGGCAATGTTGAGGTTTCGCAGCTCGATGCGGTCGCCTCGTGGGAATGCCGCAACTTTGGTGTTGTTGCTGTAAGCCGTTGCGTTGAGCCGTAGAACGAGGTTGCTGACGATTGACTTGAGGCTGGCGTTGGCCGGAATGGTGTAGTTGGTGGGAAAGCCGTTGAGAGTAACGTAGAGAATATTGTTTGTGCGCGGCGGCATGTTGGTGATGGTCCGCGCATAGCGACCGTCCAAAAACAAATCCACTTGTTGAATAGGCAGCCCGGCATCCTGTGAAACAAACCCAAGGGAAAGATTGGTCGTGCCCGTCAAGAGCGCGTTGACGGGAAGATTGCTCCAGCCACCGTCGCACGGCATTGCAAACGGCGCCCCCAGAGGCTCGCCCACAAGTACGCCAAGGTACGGATTGGTAAGGCTCTGGTAGTAGCACTCGGCGATGCTGAATCCTCGCGACTGATAGAAATAATTCCGCGGCGACGGAAACTTTTCGAGATAGGCACACGGCTCGGTCACGGTGCCATAACTCGCCGTGGCGCCGGAGTTCATGAAATCCATGACGCCAGTATGACCGCTGATTTCAAAAAGGAATCCGCTGAAGGATGTCAGGTTGTCAGCCATGGCGCCGGGAGCAAAGGCCGTGTCGTAGAGATTGTATTGCTGCACGCCGTTTTGAAACCCGAGCATCGTTCCCAATCCGTAGCTGGTATAGGTGTTGGTGTAACGCGCGGAATAGTTCCCTCGCAATCGCGTGTCAAAGATTGCGTCGTCGAACAGGACGTAGCGGGAGCTTCGAATCAAGTCGTAGCTTCTGGCGAGATAGACAGTCTGCGTTGGAAACGAACCGTCGCTCATCACGCCGCGATCCACAATGGCCTTGGCCGCGTCGAGATTGGTCGAGGTGAGCATGATGGCGAGCCAGGAATTGCTCGTAGCACTAATGGGTGGGGTTTGCCGGTAAATGCCCTCACTGCCCGCATAGAAATTGGTGGATCCTCCCACCAGGGTGCAGGTCGTATAAGTGTCAGCAGGATTGTCCTTGTAACCGTAGAACAGCGCCGAAGTTGTCCCATTGAAATTATTGTTCACATTGACGGTTGTGTTCGTGACGCGATACGGAATGTCCATCGAAAGCACGAGATATTCGATCTGATTTGAAATGCCACGTGCGGTCAACATCGCGGCCAACGGTGTGCGCAAAACGCTGTCTAGCTGGGCGCGCGTCCAGACGATGTTGCCGCCGGTCCAGTTGATACGCAGGACATTTTCCGAAGGCACACCGCGCTTCTCGCAGTAGTAATTCCCAAGCTGGAGGGAATTGGTGCTGTTCGTATTGACGACTACGACGACGTTCAGTCCACTTCCCCCAGCAAGAAGATTCGCAGCGCTTGCCACAAAAATGGCAAACGCCGCAATCGTGCGACGGAAGAAGTCCATTGGCATATCTTCGTTGAGTATGGGGCGTTCGTAAAGTTTGCAACCAAGCAAAAACGCCAACCGCAGTGCGATTGGCGTTTGGTTTGAATTGTTGTTCTAGCCGGACAACGCCCCGGCTTGCGGTGCGTTCTGGTTGAAGGAAAGCTTTTCCTTGTCACCGGTCACACGAATAGGTTCGCCCTCGTGAAGCTGACCGCGCAGGATTTCTTCCGCCATTGGATCTTCGAGATAGCGTTCGACTGCGCGGCGCATGGGACGGGCACCATATTGGGGATCGTAGCCTTTTTCCACTAGAAAGTCCTTGGCCGTCTCATCCAATTCGAGCTTGATGTGTTTTGCCTGAAGACGGCCCATGACCTTCTGGATTTCAAGATCAAGAATCTGGATCAGATCGGGTTTGGTCATTGAGCGGAATACGATGGCGTCATCCAGGCGGTTCAAGAATTCCGGACGGAAAGTCTTTTTGGCCTCGTCCATGATCCGCTCGCGCATCCTCTCGTAACTGTCCTGATCGGTGATCGGTGAGAAGCCCAGCGTGCTCTGCTTCTTGATCGTGTCCGAACCGACGTTCGATGTCATGAGGATGATCGTGTTTCGGAAATTGATGATGCGCCCCACGTTGTCGGTAAGTTTTCCCTCTTCCAGAATTTGCAGGAGCATGTTCCAGACATCAGGGTGCGCCTTTTCGATTTCGTCGAATAACACGACTGAATACGGCTTGCGCCGCACGCGCTCGGTAAGCTGGCCGCCTTCCTCGTATCCAACATAACCCGGCGGCGAACCGATCAAGCGCGAGACATTGAATTTTTCCATGTACTCGCTCATGTCGAGCTGGATGAGCGATTTGTTGTCGCCGAACATCTGCTCGGCAAGCGTTTTGGCAAGCAGCGTCTTGCCTACACCAGTCGGGCCAAGCAACAGGAATGTTCCGATGGGACGTCGCGGATCCTTCAGGTCTGCGCGCGAACGACGCAGGGCCTTGCAGATTGCCGAAACACCCTCGCGCTGGCCGATGACGACCTTTGCCATCTCGCCTTCCACTGCGAGCAGGCGTGCCATTTCATCCTGACCCATGCGCTGGAGCGGGATTCCGGTCCACTTGGAAACGATGTGAAGAATATCCTCCTCGCCAACGACGACGCGCTTTTCTTCACTGGACTGGCGCCAGTTCTTGAGAATGGCTTCGAGCTTGTCCTTCGCCTGCTTTTCCTTGTCGCGCATTGCGGCGGCACCTTCAAAGTCCTGGTTCTTGATGGCCCTCTCCTTCTTGATCTTGATCTCCTCGATCTCGACTTCAATGCTCTTGACCTCGGGTGGCCGTGTCATGGTGCTGATGCGTGCGCGCGAACCAGCCTCATCCAGAACATCTATAGCCTTGTCAGGCAGGAAACGATCCGTGATGTAGCGGTCGGATAGCTTGACTGAGGCCGCCACAGCTTCGTCCGTGAACTCGGCCTTGTGATGTTCTTCGTACTTCTGGCGGAGACCCTTCAAGATTTCAATGGCATCTTCTATGGACGGTGCCTCGACTTTCACCGACTGGAACCGGCGTTCAAGTGCGGCGTCCTTTTCAATGTATTTGCGATACTCGTTGAGCGTGGTGGCACCGACGCACTGCAATTCGCCGCGACTGAGCGCGGGCTTGATGATGTTCGAGGCGTCCATCGTACCCTCTGCGCTGCCCGCTCCGACGATTGTGTGCAATTCGTCAATGAAAAGGATGATGTTCTTGGCGCGACGGATTTCGTCCATCACCGCCTTGATACGTTCCTCGAACTGGCCGCGATACTTTGTACCCGCAACCATCAACGCAAGGTCAAGAGTGATGACACGTTTTTCGCGGAGAATCTCGGGAACGTTGCCCTTGGAAATTTCCTGGGCCAGACCTTCGACAATCGCAGTCTTGCCGACGCCAGCCTCCCCGAGCAGCACGGGATTGTTCTTTGTGCGGCGACAGAGAATTTGAATGACGCGCTCGATCTCGCTTTTGCGCCCAATGACCGGATCCATGTCACCTTTACGTGCGATTTCCGTAAGGTCGCGGCCAAACGCCTTGAGAGCGGGTGTTTTGACTTCACCTTTCTTTTCGCTGGCCGGTTGTTTCTCCGCGCCTTCACCCGCACCTGAGCCGCCTTGTTGTTCTTCAGATTGTGCGAAATTCGGATCGAGCTCCTTTAAGATTTCCTGACGGGTCTGCTCGATATCCACGTCGAGATTCTTAAGGACGCGGGCCGCAACACCATCTCCTTCGCGCAACAATCCAAGAAGGATGTGTTCTGTTCCAACGTAGGTATGATTGAGTGCCTTGGCCTCCTTGGTGGCGAGGGCAAGAACCTTCTTCACACGCGGCGTGTATGGAATGTTGCCGATCATTTTCTGATCGGGGCCGGTGCCGACCTGCTTCTCGACTTCCATGCGGACGGTTTCGAGATCGAGACCCATTTTCTGAAGAACGTTCACCGCGACGCCCTGGCCAAGTTTGATGAGGCCGAGCAACAAATGTTCGGTGCCGACAAAATTGTGGTTGAAGCGGTCGGCTTCCTTTCGAGCCAGCGCGAGCACCTGTTGCGCGCGAGGCGTGAAATTGTTCATGGCTTCTTCACTCATAACTGTTGCACATTGCTATGGTTTCCCTGCTTTGTCCATTCCGCCGGAGGGCGGCCCGGACGGTTTCGCGATCGGGCGACTGACCGGCTTGAGCCGTTCACGGAGCATGTCTGCCCGAAGCAGGTCGCGTTCCTCGGCGGACAACTTTCCCGAGTAAACCTTTTGCAGGTGAGCCGGCTGCGTGAGCAGGAACAGCTCGTCCACAAACGAGCTGTGTAGCGTCGGAAACATGCCCAATTCCACGCCGAGCCGCATCAGTGACAATAAATTCATTGTTTCCTTGGAGGAAATGACGTGGGCGTTGGCAAGGACTCCATAGGCGCGGCCAATATGGTTGTGAATGGTTTTTGGCTTCTTTTCCAGCAACGAGGCACGGGCGTTTTCCTCGTGCTCGATGATCTGCGCCAAAACCTTTTCCAATCGTTCGACGATAACCGTCTCCGGTTCGCCGAGCGTCATCTGGTTCGAGACCTGAAATACATTTCCCAGGGCCTCGGTGCCTTCGCCGTAAAGTCCACGCACTGCCAGACCAAGTTTGTTCACGGATTGAATGATTGGATTGATCTGTTCTGCGAGCACGAGGCCGGGCAGATGTAACATCGCACTAACTCGAATACCAGTGCCGAGATTTGTGGGGCACGCGGTCAGGTAACCCAGTTGATTGCTGTAAGCGTAACTGAGCCTGCTTTCCAGATCGGAATCCAGCTTGTCAATCGCCTGCCATGCTTGACGGATCTGCAAGCCGGGACGGAGCGATTGCATCCTCAAATGATCCTCCTCGTTGATCATCACGCAAAATGTTTCCTCCGGGTTGATGACCACGCCGCTTCCCGCGCTCCTGGCCGCGTGCTCGCGACTGATCAAATGTCGTTCGACAAGAATCTGCTTATCGAGTTGCGTCAAGTTGTCCATCGTGTCGGAGAACGCCTCCTTCATTTCCGGCAATTGCTCAATTGCCGGACGGATGACTTCCAGCACGCGAACGCGCTCAGGCTTTTTGGCCCAGCCTGGAAACGCACCGTCCTTGATGTTGCGCGCCAGCCGGACGCGACTCGACATCACGATGTGATCCTGCGGACCCTTTCGATGGGCGCTGTCGGCAACCGAGATGAGAAATTTGTCCAGGTCCATATCAAGCCACGACGGAAGTTCCGGCCTGTTTCGTATTCAATTGTTTGATTTCGTCACGCAGCAACGCTGCTTGCTCAAAGTTTTCGGTCGCGATCGCCTTGGCCAGTTTTTTATTCAGCGCGTTCAATTGTTCGCTCAGATCCCTTTTCTGGCGCAAATGATTCGGCACCTTGCCCGTGTGCTTCGTACCCTTGTGCATGGACTTGAGCAACGATTCCAAACCCTCGGCAAATGTGACGTAACATTCAGGGCAACCTAGCCGCCCCGACTTCTTGAAATCCACCTGTGTGAATCCGCACGCGGGACATTTGACATCCGCCCCGCCCGCCGACTGTTCAATCTCGTGCGATGCCCCAAGGCCAAGCAACATGTCCGCGAGTTGAAACGTGGAATCGTTCACGCCCTTGGTCTTGGCGCACTCCTCGCACAAATCAACCTTCTGGACCTTGTCACCCTTGATGTCCGTCAGATGGACTGTCGCCGGCTTTTCTTTGCATACACAACACATCATAGCTTCAAACGTATATCGGCTCGCCGGTCGCTTTGGTCAAGGCATGATATTTCCCGACGAGCTGGCGCGTCAGGCGGCCCGGCTTGCCGCTGCCGATCACCCGCCCGTCAATTTTCACCACGGGAATGATTTCCGCGCCGGTGCCGGTGAGGAAACATTCATCAGCGTTGAACAAATCATAGCGCGTCAGATTCGGTTCGCTGACTTCGATGCCTGCCTCCCGCGCGATGTCTATTACTGTTCCGCGCGTGATTCCATAAAGAGCGCCGGCAGAAAGCGGCGGGGTGAACAGCTTGCCAGACTTCACGATGAAGATGTTGTCTGCCGTGCATTCGGCCACGAACCCTTCCGAGTTCAACATCACGGCTTCTTCCACGCCAGCATTGTTCGCCTCGATCTTTGCCAGAATGTTGTTCAAGTAGTTAAGTGACTTGATCGCGGGATTCACCGCACTGTGAAGATTGCGCACCGTCGGTACGGTGACAATCTCCATGCCGCGCGCGTAGAGTTCCGGTGGATAAACCTGAATCTTGTCCGCGATGATGATCACCGAGCCGCGCTTACAACGATTCGGATTCAACCCCAGCGTTCCCACACCGCGCGTCACGATCAAACGGATGTAGCCATCGCGCAGCTTGTTTTTTCGGCACGTCTCCAACGTTGCACGCATGATTTGCGAATGCGACATGGGGATGTCGAGTAGAATTGCCTTGGCCGAACAGAACAGCCGGTCAATGTGTTCCTTGAGCTTGAAGACGCGGCCATTGTAGATGCGAATGCCCTCAAACACACCGTCTCCGTACAAAAGTCCGTGATCGAACACCGACACCTTCGCGTCGCGTTCGCCAAAATACCTGCCATCAATGAAAATCTTCAAACTCACAGCAGTCGCAAGCTAGAGAAACCGGACACGCATGGCAAACCGGAATTTCCGCCCGATCCGGGAGCTCAACAACTTTTTAGCGCATTGGGCAAGCCCAACTTGTTTTTCGACATACCATCGCCTAGGATGACTCTGTGAAGTCCCGGTCATTCGTGCGTTGTGCCAGCAGTCTATTCATGCTGCTGGCAACGCTTTCTGCACCCGGTGCTTTGACGGGACAAAAAACAGTACACCTTCGCAACGCAACGCTTCCGAACGAAGCCACCCCCTCCGTTTCACTTTCGCAACACCCAACCAATGGATTGTTCCTCATCCAGTTTCATTCAGCCCCATCTTTACAAGAGCGTGAACAACTTCGCGGCCTTGGAATAGAATCGCTTCAATACGTTCCTGAGGATGCGTTCATCGCCAAGTTCACCAACGCCAGCCCCTCAGCCATCGCGCAGATGAGTTTTGTGAACTGGGTTGGCGATTACCGCCCTCAATACAAAATTCATCGGGCACTCATTGGCGGGCTGAACACAAACCGCCCGGTCGCGGTACTGCTTCACTCCAGCGCCACGCCCGCTCAAATCTTTGCGGTGCGACGCATGTTGTTGTCTCCGCGACAAAGCGAACCTCAAAGTTTTGGTACAATCATTCGTGGCATGATCAAACCAGCACGACTCGCTGCGCTTGCCCAGTCCGAAGCCGTCTTGTGGATTGAGTCCGCGCCGCCAATGAAGCTCAACGATGAAGTCTCCTCGAAGATTGTCGCGGGCGACGGAGGTGTGAACCAGCTTTACACTCAATCACTTGGCTTTGACGGTGCGGGCGTGAAAATATCCGTGGCAGACACCGGATTGGACGCAGGCAGCGCAGCGACGATGCACCCCGATTTGCTTAGCCGCACGCCTGCATTTTTTTTCTATGGAGCGTTGACCGATGCGTCTGATGAACACAGCCACGGAACGCATTGTGCAGGCATCATCGCCGGTAATGGTGCAACAGGAGAAATTGACGACAACGGTTTTCTCTTCGGCCTCGGCGTCGCACCCGGTGCACAGATCATCGCGCAGCGTATCTTCGACGGTGTGGGTGGTTACGAAGCCCCACCCAGCTACGAGACACTCACCCGGGACGCCAAAAGCGCGGGCGCAGACATTGGCTCAAACAGTTGGGGCGACGACACACAAGGCCGGTACGACATCAGTGCGATGGAATTCGACGGGCTCGTTCGCGACGCGAATGCGCTCACACCGGGCGACCAGCCTTACATTCTTGAATTCTCCGCTGGCAACGCTGGTCCAGGAGAACAAACCATCGGCAGCCCCGCCGTTGGCAAGAACGTCATCGCCACCGGAGCTTCGGAGAATGACCGCACAGACCTGCTGATCTATAGCGAAGGTCCGGAAACTATGGCGGACTTTTCCAGTCGCGGCCCGTGCGAGGATGGCCGTATCAAACCTGATGTTGTCGCACCGGGGACGTGGATATCCTCGGCAAAATCTTCCGTCGCGCCAGATGACAATTCGTGGTCGCCCATCTCGGACAATTATCTTTATGTCGGAGGAACCAGCCAGGCCGGGCCACACGTCTCTGGAGCCGCTGCCGTGTTCGTGCAGTATTATCGCACCACACACACCAACACCACTCCGTCTCCCGCGCTTGTGAAAGCGGCACTGATCAATTCCGCCGTTGACCTTGACGATTCTTTCGGGACGACTGCCGTGCCCAACAACGACGAAGGGTGGGGACGCGCAGACCTCACGGAACTCATCGGCTCGACGCGCGCTTTCTCCTACCTCGATCAAACCGTGTTACTGGCGCACGACCAGACTTTCACGCAATCAGTCATCGTCGCGAGTTCTTCAGAGCCTCTAAAAATCACTCTCACCTACACGGACGTCCCGGGTTTTCCAGGCGCTATACCGGCACTCGTCAACGATCTTGATCTTGAAGTCACCGGGCCGGACGGACGGGTTTATCGCGGCAATCAATTCAACGACACGGGTGAGTCTGTTCCGAACGCGGTGGCCAGCGACGCCGTGAATAATGTCGAAGCCGTGCATCTCTTTGAGCCATTGCCAGGCGAATACATCATCCGTGTTCACGCGCATAACGTCGTCCAGGATTCGCGCCATGACACAGCGGGGATTGACCAGGACTTCGCACTGGTGACTTCCGGCGACCTTCCAGAACCGGGCACCGGGTTGGTGATTCTCGATCGCGGCCACTATCGCGCGCCCAGCACGATTCAAATCACGGTCCTCGATGGCGATCTCGCCGGCAACGCCTCAGCAAACGTGCTGGTGCGAAGTTCGACTGAGACGAATGGAGAACCGCGCGTCCTTTTTGCCGCGAACGCCACCGGCAAGTTCACCAACAGCATCGCCACCACAACAGGCGCGGCCGCCAACGACGGCAGCCTCCAGATCGCAAATGTCGACACCATTGAGGTGCGTTACTTCGACGCATCGTCGGGATCAAATCGTTCAGCGTTCGCGGTTGCTGATTTCGTGCCCCCGGTGATCTCGGTCGTTGGTTCTACGAATGCGTTCGGCCTACGGATTATTTCGTGGCAGACCGACGAACCATCCACCTCGATCGTACGCTACGACACAAATACGTCGCTGACATTGAGCATCACCAACCTTGATCTGACGGCCAATCACTCCGTCGCCCTCACCGGCCTCATTGTGAACAAGTGGTACAAGTATGCCGTCATCTCGACGGACGAAGCTGGGAACACGACGACCAACGACAACAGCCCCACCTATTTTTCCTTCCAAGCGCTGCCTACGGCCACGTTGCTGCTTGTGGATTCCTATAACGAACCGTTTTACGGTTCGCCTCCGTTGAGTGGATACACCAGCGCGTTGGACCAGCTCGGCATCAGTTACGATCCTTGGGATGTCGCTGCGCTTGGTGCGTCACCGACTCTGACAAATCTCCAACCTTACCGCGCAGTGATCTGGCGCGTGCCGGATTTGTCTGGCGTCTGGAGCGCGGGCGAACGCAGCGCCATCAGCAATTACGTCAAAGGCGGCGGCGGACTCTTCGTCGCCTCGATGGAAGTGCTCTCTCGGCTAGATGAAGTCAGTGCGTCGTCCTTCTGGCGAAATGTTCTTCACGTCGAATCCTACGTCGCAGACGATACAGTGTCCCAGATCATTGGTACTACCGGCGCTCCTGTCGGCAACGGCGTGAATTCAATACTGGATTATTCAGTTTACGATACGTTGTGGGACGAACTGATTCAGTTGGGATTTATGACCAGTGGTAATATTTCTGACACGATCATTCCCGGCACGAACGCCGTGTCGGTTCTAACAGACTCCGGTGCGACCGTCGGCCTGCGCTGGCCGAAGACCGGCGTAATCGGCCCCGGGCGAGTCGTGTTCTTTCCATTCCCGCTCGACGCCGTTCCGACGGGAAACCCCGATGGCGACGAACGCGCTCACTTGCTTCGCAACGTGATTCAATTCCTCGTGCCCGGAGTAAACGTCCTTGGCACGGTTTCCTTTGACAGCCCGGCCTACACAGTTCCGAGCCTGGCCACCGTGGAAG
>JABFSR010000192.1 GCA_013140495.1 Verrucomicrobiota bacterium | reverse complement strand
AGTTACGGTGTGGATCCCGACATCGAAGTCGTGGACGACCCCGGTGAAATGGCGCGCGGTGGCGACCCGCAACTGGATCGCGCTGTGTTTGAAGTAATGAAAGCCATCCGCCAAACACCGTCACCCGATGTCAAGAAGCCGAAGTATCCGGACCGGGCGAGGTGAATCAAACATGTCCGATTTCCTCCCAGTAATTTTGTTTATCTGTGCGCTTGCGTTGCCACTTGTCACCCTCCCACTGGTTATTGCAAAGCGACGAAAGATTGGGGTCATTTTGCTGATTGTTTACCTGGGGACGTACGCCGGTTTGAGTTTGGCCGGTAGTTACATCATTGCGAATCACGGAGGAATGGACTGGCGAAAGGAATGGTGTCCGAAGTTTCTGGTGGAAGAGTATGTCGCGCCTTCTGGTCGGACAAAAACAAATGTCACAATCATTGGCGCTGTATTTTGGCCGTGCATTTGTCTCGACCACTTGCTCTGGCATCGCACGACTGAAGCGGAGGTGTGAGTTATTTTGTTGTGTGAAACTCGCGGACAAGGCTGTCCGCGCTCCGCGCGTGAATTTCACGCAATTTGCGTGAGTCTCACGCATTTGTTCGAAACGCGTCTCACGATTCATCGGTTTTCCTCGGAGAAATCAACATGGCAGCAGCGATGCTTTCATGTCTTCAGAAAGGTCTCCAAAGGTGAATTATGAAAATCTGTACTCGTGCCTTCACACTGATCGAACTCATGGTTGTTATCGCCATCATCGCCGTGCTAGCCGCGATGCTTCTCCCGGCATTGTCTTCTGCGAAGAAGCGGGCATTGCGCAGGAGCATGGATTCAGCCGCCGCCGCACCGCCCGCCATGACCCTGCAACCTGCCAACACGGTCGCCCAAGTGAATTTGCCTCAGATCGCGCTGGCTTCGGTAAAAAGTTTCGCGGCGACAGTTTCACTCAAGCCCAGCCTGAGTGTCGGCACCACGCAGCCTGAATCCATTTATACCGCTCAACTTGCCGCGAAGTTTGAGGCGTCGAATCCTGTTGGGCGGGGCGAGTGCGAAGTTCTCCTGCCGTTGCCGCCGCAGATCATCTCGCTGGCAGGTCTGGAAGTGACTGTGAACTCGCAGCCAAGCAGTTCCGTTTCGATTCGGGGCGACAAGCTTGTCTGGTCCGGGATTCTGCCTGGCGAGCCGACGCCGATGACAGTCAGCTACTCCGCAGTCGGCAAGGGGCTCTACAATCTCCAGACGCCACCCGGCGGAATTCTCGAAACGTTTCACATAGACCTGACGGCGGTGGGGTCGGACGTGCGGATGTTGGAACTCTCGCTTCAGCCCACGAAGTACTCGCGCGGCGTCGGGCAGACCGTTTACACATGGGATTACAAGAATCTGCTGTTCGGGCGGCCCATTGCGCTCGACGTGCTGGGCATCGCACCGATTGATCGTCTCGGCGAACTCACATGGCTAGGTCCTGCAAGCGTCGTCATATTTGGCCTGCTGCTCGGGTTGGTGGCGCATGCGTTCAACATCAATAACTTTGACCGCTGGATGCTGTTGCTTGTGCTCGGCACTTTCACGGGCGCTTACCCGTTGATGTATTTCGCGCAGGAATTCATCCCGCTAAACGCCGCCATCTACTCATCCTCGGCCATCGTGCTTGTCGTTATCGCGATCCGGTCGGTTACAATCATGGGCGTACGCCTTGCGATCATGGGCAGCATTCTGCCTGCGGCGGCGATTCTTGTGGTCACACTTATTGCCGCCATCCACACGCGGCTGCAAGGAATCCTGATCACCGTCGTAGGCATGGCGATGTTCATCGTCGCGATGCTGCTGATCCCCCGGATGAAGCTGAATGTCCGTCGCCCGAATGATCCTCAACTCGCGACCGCTGTTTGAACGCAGATGAATTGTTGGTCGGTTGAATTGATCGGGGAGTCTGTGAGTGTGATGGTCTCATGGATCACGCTCGTTGAGTTTGGCAGCGAGCGTGATCGTCAGAAACTCAGTTGCAAGTTTTTGAGAAGTGACTCCGATCTCACTTTGAAGCCGGCTCTTTTTTGTCTGGCGCTTTGGTTGCCGCAGTGTTGCGTTTGGCTTCCCAATCACGGGACTGGGTCTTCCCGTCCCGTTGCGACTCGGCCTTGCCCTTGATGGTATCGCCATTGACCTTGCCCGTGTACTTGATGACGACTTTGTTGCCGTTGTTCTCACGCGTCACAGAAAAGGTAATCTCATCACCCGTGAGCTTGGCGTCCTCGATGGCGATATCGCCGTTGCGCCCGGAGACCGTGCCGGACAGTTTTCCGTCTTCGACTTTCAGTTTGTAGATGGTTTCCCTGGCCTGGCCGTTCTGGTTGGTGGTGCTGGATTTCCAGGAGCCGTTGAGATCAATCTTCTTGTCTTCAGCACGAGCCGCAGAGCAAAGCGTGAGCGCGAGACAAACGATTATTTGCGTGATGAGTTTGATGGATGTTTTCATATTGTTCGAAGTTTACATGGTTAACGGTTGAACTGCATTGAACGAATAGGCTGTCAGAGAATTGTATTGCCGTGAGACAAACGTTCTCCGACGGCTGCTATGCGGAGATTCAACCCGGCAATTGACGGAAACAAGCGTTTTATTCGGCTATTTGGCAGATGTTTCTGCTCTGATATAAAACGAAGTAACCAGCCCGGGAGTCTGCATGATCCACAATCGCAGGCTGTGATCAGTCGCGTGGAGTGACCAACCCCGCGAGTTTGATGCCCTCTCGCCGAAGGAGAACCGCTTCGATCTTGGGCACAAACATCTGCGTCTCGGCCGGCAGATACACGGCAATGTCGTCGAAGCTGCGGGCATTGCGCCGTTCCAAAAGTTTTTGCACTGTGCCTTCGCCGGAATTGTACGCGGCTAAAGCCAGTCGCCAGTCTTTGAACCTTTCGTAAAGAAGTTTCAGGTATTGAGCGGAGGCGCGGGCGCTCGGTTCGGGTTGCAATCGTTGATCACGCGGCCACAGCGAGAGGCCGAATCGTTTGGCGGTGTCGGGCATCAGTTGGAAGAGTCCTGCCGCGCCCACCGGACTGCGTGCTCGCGCATCAAATGACGATTCCACTTCTGCGAGCCAGACAAGTTCGGGCGGAACTTTTTCAGCGATGAAAACGGTCTTGAGTCGGGCCACATGATTGCTGGCGGCGGGTGGCCACGGCCGTCGTTCGACTTCTTTTATCCAGACGGCTCGTTGTTGGATTGGGCCGGGATTTGGAATTGGTTTGGCCGGTTCGCCCGGTTCAACCTTCGGTGGCGGGATGGTGATCAGAAATTCATCGGCGATCTTGAGGTAATCGAGGCGCGGCCTGAGCCAGACGGCGTAGGGCCGGGTCTCTTCATGGCTTTCCAGCAACGGCAGAATGGTGTTGGCGGTTTCGCGCAGGGCAGCGAGGTTGATGACGTATTCACCTTGAAACTGTTTTTGAAGGTCACGGAGGAATTTTTGCGCCTTTTGCCGGTCCAATTCGGGAAGTGCATCAAGAACATTCGTGTCGAGATTTTCTTCAGCCCATTCCTGAGCGCCTGCGACGAGTTCCTTAAGATCAATGTCCTCAAGCTGCGAGTGCGCCAGGATTGGGCACAGGAACAAAAGCGTGAGGAGCAACCGAATTATCACCCGACTCATGGTTGCAGACAGGGCAAACACCGCCTCTTGGAATCGTCGCGTCGAATAATATCCGGGTCGCGAAGAGCAGCGAGTGGATGGAGGTATTCTAAGGCTCAACATAAACCGGCATTCCGACCCAGACCATCTTGATCAAAAAGTCTGCGTTCCAGTTTGCGAGGCGGAAGCAGCCGTGCGATTCCGTGCGGCCCACGTCTTCGGGCTTGGGTGTGCCGTGCATTCCGTAACCCGGCTTGTCCAGACTGATCCACGCCGTGCCGACGGGATTGTTTGGCCCGGGCGGAAGGATCAGCTTGGTTTTCAACTGCTGTGCCTCGGGGGATTCTGGAAACACTTCCGGGTTGAACGTGTAATCAGGATTCGGCGCGACTGCGACGATGTGCAACTCGCCCACGGGCCGTTTATCCACGCGTTGTGCGATGCTGCAAGGGAAGTGGGCCAGAAGATTTGTGCTCGCATCAAACACCTGAAGCTGCTTTTCGGCGAGTCTGATCGTTGCAAACGCAGCCTTTTTTGCTGGCGGATAAACAGCGTCGGGGATTTTGATTTCTGTTCCAGTGACGACATTTGTCCAGTCCACGGACGGGTTCAAGCGCTTGATCAGATTCGGCGAGGCATGGCCTTGCTCGGCGACGAGTTCGATAATGGTTTCGTAGTCGAGCGCCGTTTGCTGTGACTTGCCGAGCCATGTTTTGCTCACGGGCTGCAGCCGCGCGAGGTCGTTCGAGGTGACAATGTGATTTGTGAATGGCGGTGAATCGAGCACGAGCGCGGTGCGCGTTGTGGCGTCGAGTTCACCTGTCATCGTCAGCAGTGCAGACTTTTGAAATGCAACAAGTGCCGCGCGTGTTTGAGAACCGTTGACGCCGTCAATTGAGCCGGGAGAAATCCCGTGGCGCATCAAGGCGACCTGCGCTTCGAGAACATCCTTTGGAGGACGTGGAAAAGCAGGGCTTGGAGCAACGGGAGTATTCGTTCTTTGGAGAACGGTTGGTTTGGACTGGTTTGTGGAAATGGGTGAGGCCGCATTGGTTCGGGTTGGAGTTGCAGTGAGAGTCGTCAACGTGGGAGTGTTTGTTTGTGCTCGTGCCGTGATCGTGAAAAGCCCTCGATTTTTTGGATCGTGCATTTTGTTCGCCTGCCAGATCCATAGAACAATTCCGCAGGCCAGCACGAGAAAAACCAAGAAAAATCCCCCGCCGTGTTTATTGCGAGAACTTTGCAGGCGGTATTTCAAGCGGTGAGCCACGGGAGGATTTAGCCAGATGATGTGGTCGAGACAAAGCAAATCTTCACAGCGTGCATGGCCGTGAAGTCATGGTTCACACGGACAAAAGTGGCGGCGCTCCTGTTGTGGTTCTCCGGACTTCCCCTTGGTCAAGGGGCGAAGGTTGCACCGGGTTGAGTGAAAACGCATCCGGGTTATTCTCTCCTCACGATTACGGAATTTGGTGCGGTGCGGAGGTGACTCAGTAGTAAATGCGAGGCAGCGGTTGTGACGCTCGGCGTAGTTATGGTTTGTTTCTACGCCGGGCGTCTCCTTTTTTCTAATTCGCTTTTTCCAGCGCCTCAAGGATGACGGAAGCGTATTGGGCCGGAAACGGCGAGATCGGATCCGGCAACACCATCGGCTCACCTTTGACCGGATAAACCAAAACCATGGGCACACCCGCACGTCCAAACTTTGCAAGTTCGTTCACAATGGCTGGCGGTGTGTCCGAATTGTCCGCAAGCAATGCGACGGCGTTCAACTCTTTCAGCCGGGCCACGACCTTTTTGTTTCCGAGTGCCGGTTTGACCGTGGTATTGCAGGTGCCGCACCACCACGCGGTGAAGTCCACGATAACGACGCGGTTGGCCGCTCGTGCCTGCGCAACCGCCTCAGCACTCCATGCCTTCCACGGATAGTCTTTGGGAGCATATCGCAATTCTGCGTTCGCCTGCTGGCTTTGCCGCTGCGGCGAACGCCATTCGAGGTTGGATTCCAACGCCCAAAAATAAGCCGTCGCCAGCAACGCGATAACGACGATCAACGCCAGTGGTTTTCGGCTCCGGCCTCGCTGGATAAACTCACCGAACACCCACGCTGCCAGCGCTACGAGCACAAGCGCAATTCCCAACCACCACGCGCGTTCACCGTAATATTCGGAGCCGACCTTGGACAACCACACTGCCGTTGCAAGCATGGGGAAGCCCATTGCAATTTTGAACTTCTCCATCCACGCGCCGGGTTTCGGGAGAAACTTCAACCACGCCGGTTGCCATGAAAGCACGAGATATGGCAGGGCCAGTCCCGCTCCAGAAGCGACAAAGATCATGATGATGATGACGGCCGATTGGGCGAAGGCGAATCCGAGCGCGATGCTCAGGAACGGCGCAGTGCAGGGTGTGGCCAGAAATGTTGCGAGCACACCGTTGAAGAACGCGCCGCTTGCGCCGTGTTTTGAAGCCAGGTCGCCCGCAGCGCTCAGTGCCGAACCGCCGAACGTGACTTCAAATACGCCGAAAAGGTTCAGCGCCACGAGCGTCACGAGGACGATGAATACTATGACGAACTTTGGGTTGCTGAATTGCACTCCCCAACCCGCGCTTTGGCCTGCGGTTTTGAGTCCGATGACAAGGGCTGCGAGCGCAAGAAATGAAACGATCACCCCTGCCGTGTAGAACAAACCCAATCTGCGGACAAGTTGTGGAGACTCCTTTGCCTGGCCAACGAAGCCGAGGATTTTTAGAGCGATCACCGGCAACACACAGGGCATGATGTTGAGAATCATTCCACCGAGGAATGCGTAAAGCAGATACATCGCCAGCGAATTGCCGCCCTTGGCTGCTGCGGATGAAGTTGCAGCCGGCATTGGTTTCTCATTTGATTCCGCAATTTTGATTAGCGTGGCAAAACCTTCGGGCTTGTCGCCGGTTGTCTGGATGAGCAGACCCGCGATTTCACCGGGCCACTCCCCTTCTGAAATGGTAACCAGCTTGCGGAGTTTTATCGCGTTGCCGTTTGTGGACAACACTTCGGTTGTGTGTGTGATTTCATAACCTTTTCCGTTGTCGGGGAAAAAATCCGGCGCACTGACGGAAGCCGCGTTGGTCCATTCGATGATCAATGGGCGTGTCTTGCCGGTGGTGGCTTGTTCCCATGTTGCGCGTGGCGAAAGTGTGTCGGCAGATTTCGGAAGTTGGGTTTGCCATCCCGTGATGTCGGTGGCTTCGGAGGACGGAGTTGTCGTCGCTCCGATTTCCAGTTTTGCGGAGACATTCATTTTGCCCGGCAAACATTGAATCTGACATTCGAGCCATTCGACTGCGGCCTTAAGTTCAATCGAGCCACTCCCCAGATTTGATGCAAGCGTCAGCGGAACGAGTAGAACAGCCTCGTCATGGAGTACGTATGTCGTTTGCTCGAAGTCGAATTCGCCGATGACAGGATTGCCATCGTCGCCAATTTTTTGAGGGATGAGTTTTTCCGGGGTCGGCCATTGGATTTCTCCGGCGGTGATACCTTTGGGCAAATCCCATTTGATTTTTGTTGCGCGACCCGGGCCGCCAGGATTCTTCCAATAGGTGTGCCAGCCTTCATCCATCTGGAGTCGCACGGCGGCGAAGACAGTGTCGCCAGGCTTTGCGGTTGAAACCGAGAGCAGTAGCGAGACCTTGGTGTGCGCGGCGAATGTGTCCGCGATGCAAAGGCAAAACACCGTCAGCAAAGCTGCGATTCGTTTCATCGGGGTATAGATGCCAGAAAACCGCGTGCGTTTGAACATATTTTACAATTGGTCGCGCGTGCGGTTTGCCAATTACAGTTCTTTTGAATAATTTCCAACATGGGCTCGCCGAATGAAACTGCTTGGAAATGGCTGCCGGATGGCAACACGGCGTTCCCGGCCATGCTCGACGCCATTTCGACTGCGCAGAAATCTGTCCTGCTTGAAACCTACATTTTCGGTACAGGCCCGCTTGGGGAACGATTCCTTGAGGCTCTCATTGGAGCAGCGCGTCGCGGTGCGATTGTTTCTGTACTGGTGGATGGTGTAGGTTCATTTGAACTTCCGGATCAGTTTTGGTCGCCTTTGCGTGCGGCCGGCGGCGAGGTGCGTGTGTTCAACCCGATTTCGTTGAAGCGAATGAGCATCCGGAATCATCGCAAAATGCTCGTGTGCGATGGAAAGGTGGCTTTTGTGGGCGGATTCAACATTGCAAACGAATACGAGGGCGATGGAGTCATACAAGGTTGGCGGGATCTTGGACTTCGACTTGAAGGCCCGCTGGTAGCCACGCTTGCTGAGTCGTTTCACTCCATATTTGGGTTGGCTGAGTTTCGGCACAAACGATTCTTGAGGTTACGCAAACCGGTACTAAAGCGCGCGGCGCAATCATCGAGCGAACGGCTTTTGTTGGGCGGTCCTGGCCGGGGCGGGAATCCGATCCGCGTTTCATTGCGTCACGATATTTCACAGGCACGGGACGTGAAGATCATCCAGGCCTACTTTCTGCCGCCGCTTCGGTTGAGGCGCGACCTGATGCGGGTGGCGCGTCGTGGCGGAAACGTGGAGTTGATTCTTGCGGGCAAGTCCGACGTGGCTTTGTCCCAACTGGCGGGGCGCGGATTGTACCTGCGCCTGCTAAAAGCGGGTGTGGTCGTTCGTGAGTACGAGCCCCAGGTGTTGCACGCAAAACTCCTGGTGTTGGACAACGTGGTTTATGTTGGCTCGGCGAATCTTGACCCGCGGAGTTTGAGCATCAATTACGAGTTGATGGTGCGGATTGAAAACCCGCGCATGGCGGCAGAGGCGCGTGATATTTATGCCGGCACGCGGGCGAACAGCCGTGAGGTGACGGTGATGGAATGCAGGGCGCGACCGTGGTGGACTCGTATGAAACAGTGGTTTGCGTTTCAGTTGCTGGCACGGATGGACCCGCATGTGGCACGGCAGCAATGGCGGGCGTTGCCAAAGTGAGTCGTTGAATTGAGGTGATTGTAGCGAAACTATCAGTCGTTTTTAGTTTCATCACTGATTGAAAATGTTCCAATTTTGTCGAGTCGCTTCATGCCGGTGTAGGAAAGCTCCACTCCTTCCTGAAAGTCGAGAATGCGAATGGACTGCGAAAGTTTGCCGCCCAACTCCGACAACAGGAAATGCTCAATGTAGTAAACCACATCTGCGGTTTTGAACCATGTTTTGGCGATGAGCTTCGGCGGCGTAAGATGTGTCCGAATAATGGCGTAGCGGCTGGGCGTAAGACGCGCAAAGCCAGATGGAATTAAAACACCCTGTCGCAAGCAATAATCTCCGATGAGTCGTTCAAACTTTGTCGGCATGATAAGCCTCGTGGTAGAGGGAATTGATCTGAAAGCCCATTACGTCATTTGTTACAACCCAATCGGATGCCACGCGGTTTTGAACTCCACCGTGTCGAGAATCCAGTAAGGATTTTCCGCCGCGCTGGTGAACCACTGTTCGGGGGCGAGTGAATGATCCGCGTAGCGTTTGAGATTGATGGCCGTACCGGCTTGCAGTTTTGCTCCCGTTTCCGCGTCACCGGTGCCATCCACGATGGCATTTACGTCCATGTGCGAAGCGATGTGAGGCACAAGTTCGGCGCGTTTGCCGGTGAGCAGATTTACAACGCCGCCCGGCAGATCGCTCGTGGCGAGAATTTCACTGAGAGATACGGAGGGCAGGGGAGTTGTCTCGGAAGCGAGTGCAACCACCGTATTGCCGCTAAGAATCGCCGTAGTGATGAGTGTAACCAGCGACACGAGAGAAGGCGAATCTGGCGCAAGTACGACCACCACGCCCGTCGGTTCCGGCGTGGTGAAATTGAAATGTGAGGATGCGACGGGGTTTACGCTTCCGAACACTTGCTGATACTTGTCGGTCCAGCCTGCAAAGTGAACGAGCCGGTCAATCGTGGTCGTAACCTCGCGTTTTGCCTTGGTTGCGCTGTCGCCGGTGGAGCGGGCAATCTCCGTGACGAGTTCGGCGCTGCGGTTCTGCAACATTTCCGCCGTGCGATAAAGAATCTGTCCGCGATTGTAGGCCGATGCCTTGCTCCAGCCGTCCCCGGCTGCACGGGCGGCAACGACTGCGTCGCGGAAATCCTTGCGTGAGGCGTGGCAGACGTTGTCCAGATGTTCGTTACTTGCAGATTTTACCTGAAGGTAACGACCGCTTTCGCTGCGTGGGAATTTGCCGCCGATGTAAAGCTTATAGGTTTTTTTGACGTCAAGTCGTTCGGCGTTCATGCGCAGGCAGGGTGGGAAAAAGCTCAACTCAACTCAACTGCAAATCGCGGCGCGAAAAATGCCTGTTTCCATCGGTGAACAAATCCGCGTATAGTCGGTCAAACCAATGCCGTCCGGTGGCGGCGATATTGTAATGTATAAAAAATTCGTGTTTCGGTTGATGTTGTTCCTTGCGATCGGCTCCGCAGGAATCTGGTTGGCCCTGGCGGCCAATTCAGAAACCAACTCCGTGCCGCCCCCGGGCGTAAATGCCACCGCCAGGAGTGGTCCGCTTGCTCCTGGTCCGAACGACGGGCGCATTGCTTCCGTCACCGCACAATTGCTCGAGCACTACCAATTTCTCCAACATCCGCTTGACGACGATTTCTCGTCCAAGTTTCTGGATCGCTACATAGAAACACTCGATCCGCAGCATATTCATTTTACGCAGGAGGACACGAAGGAGTTTGAGGCATTTCGAACCAAGCTCGATGACATGACGCTCGGTCGCCGGGGCGTTGGTGATACGACACCAGCGTACAAGATTTTCAACCGCTTTGTTCTCAGGCTGGAACAGCGCACCAAGTATGCGGGAGAACAGTTGAAAGTGGACAAGTTCGAGTTCACCACCGACGAGAGAATCCAGACGAATCGAAAGGAATCACCTTTTCCGGCAGACCTCGACGATGCGAGGCGGCTGTGGCTGCAGCGGCTTCGTTACGAGTATCTCGACGAGAAACTCGCCCTGGCAGGCAAGACCAATTCAAGCGTGGCAAAAGCGACCAAGCTGGACGCCCCCGTGACATTGAAAAAGAGCGAACACGACGAAATCGTTGACACGCTCACGCGACGATACAATCGGAATCTCCATTTCTTTCACGAACTGGATAACGACGACGTGCTGGAATTTTATCTGACATCACTGGCTCACGTTTACGATCCACACTCGGATTACATGAACAAGAGCCAGGCGGACAATTTTGCCATCGGCATGAGTCTTTCCCTTTTCGGCATTGGCGCGGAACTCCAATCGCTTGACGGCTACTGCACCATCAACCGTCTCATGCCGGGCGGCCCTGCTGTGAAGAGCAAGCTCATCAAGGAAAAGGACCGCATCGTGGCTGTGGCGCAGAGCAACTCGCCACCGGTGGACGTGGTGGACATGAACCTCAACAAGGTGGTGCAGATGATTCGCGGACCGAAGGGAACGGAAGTCCGTCTGACAATCGTGTCGGAAAATGATTCCACAGACCGCCATGTCATATCCCTGGTTCGCGACGAAATTCCGCTCGAAAGTCAGGAGGCAAAGGCGAAGATCATCGAGCTGCCCGTGGGAATAGGGCGTACACAACGAGTCGGCGTCATTGATCTGCCCTCGTTTTACGCGACGATTGATCTCGACGGAAAACAATCAGACAAGGATGGGGCATCGAGCAAAAAGACTCCGCGCAGCACCTCGGCGGACGTTGCCAGGCTGTTGAAAAAATTCAAGGCTGAGAACGTTGGCGGAGTGATACTCGACCTGCGTCGTAATGGCGGAGGCTCCCTTGAAGAGGCGATCAAGCTGACTGGATTGTTCATCAAACAAGGTCCGGTGGTGCAGGTGAAAGGGCCGCAAGACCCGGAGCCGATCGTGGACAGTGACGAGGATCCGGCGCAACTCTACGCTGGACCGTTGATCGTGCTGACCAGTCGTTATAGTGCATCGGCGTCGGAGATTCTGGCGGGAGCGTTGCAGGATTACGGACGGGCGCTGATCGTTGGTGACATTTCCACGCACGGCAAAGGCACTGTGCAGAACCTGAATCCTCTCCGTATCTTCTTCCGACCGCCGCTTGAAGGCACGAATGATCCTGGCGCTCTCAAGATGACGATTCGTAAATTCTATCGCGCAAGCGGTGTGTCTACGCAGAAAACCGGCGTGAATCCGGACATTGTCCTGCCGTCCGTGCTCAATTATGCCAAGGATACAGGCGAAGCTTCCCTGGACACGGCGCTGGAGGGGGGCAAGATTCCCAGCGCGCATTACGAAAAGTTGGACCTCGTTCTGCCAGTACTGGCCGATCTGCTAAGGCTTTCCCGTGAGCGCATGTCCACGAACCAGGACTATTCCTATGTTTACGAAGACATCGAACTGTTCCGCAAGAGGCAGGCGGACAAAACTATTTCTCTGAACGAAGTTGAGCGTCGTCGCGAGAAGGCGGAGGATGTCGCGCGAAAAAAAGCGCGGGACAAGGAAATCCTGGCGCGCAAACCCGTGGAGCGAACAACCTACGAACTGACCCTCAAAAATGTGGAACTGCCCGGCCTGCCATTGCCTGTTGGCAAATCCAATACGCCGCCAGTGGCAGCCACATCCACGAACAATCTCAATCTGCCTGACATGCCAAAACCCGTCGTCATTTCCGCACAAATCAAGTCTGCGCCGAGTGATCGCGAAAGCTCTGCCCACGCCGGGTTGGTTCCTGGAATGGGTCATGGTGACGACGATATTTCCGAGCCATCACCACCGCCAATTGATGTCACGCTCGAAGAGGCAGGGCGCATTCTTGCGGATTACATCCGGATGCTTTCGCAGAAGGGGATGATCACACTCAACGCCAATCCCAAACAGTAAACATGATGAAAAAGTTTTCTGTCATTGCCGTTCTGCTCGCGCTGCTTTGCGTCGAGGCCACCGCCCAGATAGATCAGGTCAAGCGTCGCGCCAGGGATCTCTCCAACCAGAACAATGTCCGCCAAGGCGTGCCGCCGCCGGTTCAAATCCCACCCAGAGCGGCCCAACCCGTCGCTCCGCGCACGGTGATTGCAACGAATGCTGCAACTGTACAGGCAAAGAATGTTGCGAAGATCCAGAAGGACCTCGCTGCGATCAAAGCCGGATCGTCTGCCACGGACGGTCAGAAACAGCAACTTGCCATGGACATTGCCGGGTGCGCCCGCGGGACGAAGCCGGGGTCGGCGATTGTAAAAACTTTTGTGGATTCGCTTGCCGTCGTGTTGCCTGATGGAACAGTGACGCCCGAACAACAGTCGCGACTTGCGCAAAACATTGAAGCTGTGACCAACAGCAAGGAGTTTTCCCCGGTGCAATATGACGCAATCCTTGCGGACGTGAAGGCCACGCTGGAAGTCGCAGGCATCAAGCGCAAATCCGCCGAGGTTCCCGTCAAGAACCTCAAAGCCATCGGGGACGAAGTGCGACGCTGATGCCGTTATGCCATGACTGCGAAACTTCAGGTGAAGTGCCCGACGTGCCGGAAAACCGGTGAATGGTTTGCGGGGGATTACGGGCCGTTCTGTTCGCATCGTTGCAAGCTGGTTGATCTTGGAAAATGGTTTGCCGAGGAGCACAACATCGCCACGCCTTTGCGCCCGGAACATCTGGAGCAGTTCGCCGATCTGCCTCCGGGCGAACATCTCGACAAGCCGGATTGATTTTGGGCGTTTCAACCGTAAGGTTTTTGGGAGTTTCACGAACCAACCTTGAGAGAATTGAATATGAAACAACTTATCTGCCTTCTGCTGGCGTCTGTCGTAATGACTGCGCGCGCTGCGGAGACCAACTCAACTCCAAACATGCAAACGAACAAAACTGAACTTGCAACCATTGGCGGCGGCTGCTTTTGGTGTACCGAGGCCATCTTCCAGATGTTGCCGGGCGTAAAGTCCGTCGTGAGCGGATATGCCGGTGGCCACGTCGAGAATCCGACTTATGAGCAGGTGTGTGGCGGCCAGACTGGACACGCCGAGGTGATCCAGGTGGCGTTTGATCCTGTGAAGGTTTCCTACGAGAAGATCATCGAGACATTCTGGGATGCACACGATCCAACCACATTGAACCGGCAGGGCAACGATAGCGGAACGCAGTACCGTTCCATCATTCTCTGCAACAGTGAAGCTCAGAAGGCGGCGGCGGAAAAATCAAAGATCGAAGCGCAGAAGAATTTCTCGAAGCCTATTGTCACGGAAATTGTGGCTCTCAAGAAATTCTACGCCGGTGAGGGCTACCACCAGAATTATTACCGGAGCAATCCGAATCAAGGCTATTGCCGCGCCATCATCCGCCCCAAGGTCGAAAAGTTTGAAAAAAAGTTGAAAGAGGAGAAGCACTAATCTGGGTTTTGCAGTCATGCTTTTGTTCTGACCAACACGGAGACGATTGTCGCGGGGAACAGGCAGGTGGAGAAATTCGCATTTAACTGTAACCTCCGCTGGTTTTCATTCGTATCCCATTGCATACAGGCGAATGATTCGCCTGAGAACCAAAGATATGAAATTCATGAAATCGTGTTTGTTGAGGAAGGCAGCGGCAATGGCGGGTGTCCTGGGGGCGGCGTGGGCGGCTCATGCTGGTTCGTTTCAGCGAACGGATGTGGTCGCTGATCCTGTCTGGGTGTTACATGTGGATTGCGATGCCTTGAAACAGACGGTGATGGGGAAGGCGTTGCTGACAGAACTCGGCAAGCCCGAGGCGCAGGCCAAGTTTGATGAGATCAAGTCCGTGTTCAATGTGGATCCGCGCAAGGACCTGCACGGAGTAACGCTTTATGGTGCGGCGAAGGGCGAGAAGGACGTGGTGGTGGTGGCATACGCAGATTTCGACGCGGCCCGCCTGGTGTCCATTGTCGAGATGAACAAGGATTATCTGTCTTCCAAGGCCGGCACTCATACGATCCATAGTTGGATTGACGAGAAGAAGGCGGAGAAGGATGGTGTCAAGCCGCGCAGTTACGCCGCAATCTACAAGGGCAAAGTGCTTGTCATCGGGCAAACGGAAAGTCGCATAGCTGAAGCGTTGGATGTGATGGACAAACGCAAACCGAATCTGGCAACGAGCACTCAATTCGGTGCTCTGGGAGCCAATGGCAACGGCGGGTTCATTATCGGCGCGGCGCGCAAACTGGATTTGCCCGGCAACGACCCGGGCGCTGCTGTGTTGAAACAATCGAAGATGTTCTGGTTGACCGGAGGTGAATCGCAGGGGCGCGCGGAGGTCAAGCTGACGCTTGAGGCTGCAGACGCCGAGACCGCAAAGCAAATGGGAGACATTTGCCGGGGATTGGTTGCCGTGTTGTCGTTGCAAGCTGAACAGTCGGAGGCCGCGAAGTTCGCGAAGGGAATCTCCATTTCTCAGGAGGACAAGGCTGTAACCGCAAAACTCTCGATGCCTTCCGAGGAGGTCTTCGCAATGATCAAGGCGAAGATCGGAAAGTAATCGGCAACGGAGCAAGACACGCAGAGTTGTTTGAGGATCGTGACTACAGGAAATCAAGAACCTTCAGACGAGGAACTGGCCCGCAAGGCACAGGCGGGCTGTTCTTCCAGTTTCGAGGAGCTTGTCCACCGCTACGAGGCGAGGGTGTTTCGTTTTGTTGCCAACAATTGTCGCAGTCCCAGTGACGCACAGGAGGTGACGCAGGACGCGTTCGTGAGTGCATATCGCAGTCTGGCGAAATTCGACATCGGGCGGTCATTTGAGACATGGCTGTTCACGATTGCGCGGCGCAAGTGCATTGATCATCACCGGTCGGTTCGATATGCGTCCGGTGATGTGCTGCCGGAAGAGGTGGATGAAAACGACCCGGCAGAATTGCTGGCTCAACGCGAAGCGGAAGGAGACTTGTGGCAACTTGCGAAACGTGCTCTGCCGTCACTGCAATTCGAGGCGCTTTGGCTGAGACATGCAGAAGACATGAGCGTGGCGGAAGTCGCGCAGGTTCTTCGTCGGACAAAAATTCATGTCAAAGTATTGTTGTTCCGTGCCCGACTGGGTTTGGACGCTGAACTGACAACCCAGCGTCCCACTGGTGCGACATCCGGAGCCAATGGCAAACCGGCGGCAGTAAAGCAGAACCGTGCAGGCTCGTCCCGATTTACGCATGCAGCAGTCGCAGCCCGCCCAGGAGTTCAGATATGAAAGCATTATTCAAAAAGTTCAAAGCCTCGACCGGGTTTGATCGGGGATTCAAACCGCGAAAAGATTGTGAGGAGGATGACATGCAGCGATTTGAGAAATCCCTGCTGGAGATGGATCGCGAACTGAGGGCGTCACGGTCGAATACTTTGCTTCCAACCAACCTCCATTCCTCGATCATGACAGCGGTTCGAGCTTCGGATCGACAGGATGAAGTGGTTGCGCCAGGATTTTTCTGGCGTCAGTTTGCAGGTGTGTCACTTGCTTTCGTGGCAATTATTGGGCTGTTCTTCTGGCTAACCGACCAGTCCTCACTCAAAGACAAGGCAACGCAGTTTCCACCGGTAATTACCGCTTCGATTACGTCTGGATTGAATGAAGGTCACGAATTGGCAGAGGTTGCACCCAAGGCGGCCTTGGAGCCGCTTTCCAGTGAGATGGAGCTTCTTGGGCGGGATTTTCGGAACGCGGTGACATTTCTCGTTGCCAGCATGCCTTGAGCTTGTTCAGGGCGTGTTGATGTTCTAGGATGTGATTGGTTTTGGGAGGGTGGAGGATCGCTTCCGGCGCAAGCCGGGGGAGGAAAGTCCGAACACCACAGGGCGCGATGCCGCGTAACTCCGGTTCAGCCGGAGATACACGCGGGAGGCGACGGCGTGAGTCGTCCCGACGGAGAGTGCCACAGAAAACAGACAGCCACGGTTGCGGCAACGCAATCGGGGTGATGGTGAAAAGGTGCGGTAAGAGCGCACCGCGCGGAGCGCAAGCGACGCGGCACGGAAAACCCCATCGGGTGCAAGGCCAAATAGAGAACTCCGGGGCTGCCCGCCCCATGTTCCGCGAAAGCGGGACGGGTTCCGGGTACTGGCTGCTCAGACAAATGATTCTCTCCCGTGGAGAAATCCATGGCAGACAGAATTCGGCTTACAGCCCTCTCAAAACCACCTTCACGCCAGCCTCAGGATCAAGTTCGCAAAATGGCGACACCAACGTCAGCGCGAAGCAATGCGAGGTTTACCAGTCTTCATCACGAGAAACCAATCGCCTTCGCCAGGTGTGTTGAACTGACTCGTATCACCTTGGGCCTTCGCCATAGCAGGTGTGATTTTGCCAGACCGTGGATCAAGCCACGATGCCTGCGTTGAACGCGGCAATGCAGCATTGGCCACTCCGATGTGCGTGCTCGAAGGCGAATAAATCACCGTTAGATCGCGATCTTCCGTGCCCGCAGCAGCGATGAATTGATTGGGTGAATCGTCACCGGGTTGCTGGACCATTGCGCCCGGGAACGGACGCAGCCGCCAATACTCAATGCCTTTGATGCATTGTTGCAACGTCGCAATGTCGTACGCGCCCGGCAGAATCAACGCGCGCTGCCATGCGGGCAGCAAATGTGAATCACTCGGGATTTGAGCCATCGTGGTTTGCCAGGTGGCGATGTCGCGTGTGGCGTAGGTCACGCCGGCGGGCGTGTTGATCAACATGGACCACCACATCAGGCGTCGCGCTTGCTCGGAGTTTACGGATTTTTCCGGCGTTACATTTTCAGGTGGTGGCAGCAACGTGAGGAGCGGGCGCACGGGTTCCTTCCGTCGTTCCAATGCGAGCGGGCCGTTCAACAACCAGGGAAGCGCTGTTTCGTCCACAGCCTGTGCTGTGTTGAATCCAAACACGTCCACCCACTTCTCCTGTCGAAATTCATCGAGCGACCACGTGGCTTCGCCCGGAAACAAAATCACGGGTGCGTGGGTTGTATTCTCAAACACAACCCGGCCCGCTTGTTTCCAGCGCGCGACCTTCGCACCGTCACTCTCGCTCTCGAACGCCAGCACCCATGCGATATCTTCAGCGCCCCAGCGTGCGACAACGTAGCGCAGCAGCTTCGCAGTCTGCTCTGCGGAAAGCGTCTGGTTTGTGCCTTCGCCGATTTCCCAGAGCGGCGCAATGGCGTTGAGCAGTCCGGCGTTGTTGAGCGTGGCCACTTTCTGATCCAGTCGTTTGAAGAAATCCACGTTCACGGAAATCAAGTCATCGCCAGTGAACGCCTTGTCACCCTTCTCATCCTTGCCGGGAGCGACAGACCAGAGCACGGCGTTGAAATTCTGTGCGGAGCGGATGCGGGCGTAGTAACTCCAGTGATCAGGTTCGGAAAGCCGCGCGCCATCCTGCGCCACGTCGCCGAGCCAGAGGAACGGTTCGTGGCTCGCGTGTTCCAGGTGACGTTTGCCGCGCGCCACCTGCACAGGCCCGTGCTGACCAAAGCGCGTCCTGCCCGTGGCTGCCGTGCAAACGAACTCGCCGGATTGATTGTGCAAACCTGTGTTCAACGAATCTGTGCAGCGGGTGAAATACTTCCATTGCCCGGGAACATCGGGTGCGAACCGCACACGCCAGTTGCGGTCGCCGTCCCAAAACCCGTGAACATGGTTCGTTGTTCCATCGGGCGAGATGAAGAACGCATCCAGTTCCGCCTGTTGAATGGCATTGGTGTAGGACATGTCGCTCTTGAGCGCGACCTCGAAGCGCTCCCACTTGGCGGTGACGGGCAGCTTTGAGGCGGGAGTTGCCGCGTTAATGGCGTAAACGCCGAGCAACCATGCGGTGATGAAGGTGAAGACTCGTGATGGCTGAACTCGGCTGTTCTGAAAAGTTAAGGTGTTCATGGTTCAATCAGGTTCGCAAGGACACGACCATCTGACTCAAAAGAACACCTCGTGTCAAATCCTGTGCGTGGCGGAATTGTGTTGGTGAACGCGAACCGGGAGGGAAGCTGTAGGCTGGCCTGTCACTGGTGTTCGATTGAACCCGTTCAGGAGCTTGGCCCCGCATGAGCCGCCCCTATCACTGGTGGCGTGCGTGATCCTTGATGGATACGGCCCGACTCCGGTTTCACAACTTGATTGGCTGCTTTGGCTACGTGGGATGTTTTCGTGAAACCCATGTCCGGCCTTTTTGTGTTGCCGGCGTCGCCATCTTCCAAAAAAGCTCCCTTCAAAATCCCCAATAAAACACGCTTCTGGGCGTATCCCTGTTTCCTAACCGGTCACATCGGTCTTGTCGTAGTGCCACTCCAGAAAAAACGCTGTGTCATCCATCGCACTGACAGCCTGCCCGCGAATGTAATCGCTCTCATCTCGAAGCGCGGCTTGAATAATCGGTTGCACCAGTGCGCGGTCAAGCTGACGATGCACTCGCGCGATATGACCGAAACCAAGCACAGCGTTGCCGCGCACGTTGAAGTGAGGATGCGAGGAAAGTCGGACACACAGATCTTGAGCGTAACGGCCATCGGCATCGTGCATCGAGACTCCGATGACTGCTCGAAGTAGTGCCTCTGTGTCATCATCGCGCAATGCACGCTCGACTGCCTCGTGACTCCACTCACCAATCTCTTCGTAATTGCGGCTCGGTTCACTCATGGCGTGTGAAGCGACCATGGTCAGTATGGCTTTCGTTGTTAGCGAAAGCGGTGTCTGCTCCCTGGGATGAGCGTGGGTTGCGTACCGTAGCGCGGGATGCCGAGCCACCAGTTGTGGGACTCGCGCCCCAGACAACAATGAATGACCGAAGAGCAAACACCATGAAGACTTATCTACTCCGTGACACGAAAGCTGTCGAGTCCCAAAAACCGGATGAATTGTTTCGCTCCCATGCACCCTATCAGCAGCGACGATCCCGCCATCACCGCCAGTGAAGGTGCTTTTTCACTTGTTGTTGGTTTCAAACTCGGCGACCAAGGGCCGATGATCCGAGCCAATGCCCCAATTTGGAATCGTCGGGATATAGGTTTCATTCGTCACCCAATGTCGTGCCATCGTGGGGCTGACCATGAGATAATCAATGCGCGCGTAGGTGTCCTCCACTCCGTAATAGTGTGTCCAGGTGATGTTGCGCGGGGAGTAGCGTGGGTTGGCCGGGTTCGGTTGATTGTCCCCGTTGCGTTCTGCGGGCCGTGTGTCCACCAAAGCCGTTTTGCCGCGACCAATTACCGCCTTGGTTGAGGGCGTGTTGTATGTGTGGTTGAAATCTCCCAGCACAATGAGGTCGGCATTCGGATCGGATGCAAGGCGCGCATCCACTTTTTCACGCAGCAGCTTTGCCTCTTCAAGTCGCATCTCCGCTTCGTCGCCGTCCGGCACGGGCCTGCGGGATTTCAGATGCGCGGTGATGAGCGTGAACGTGTAGTCGTTGTTCACCTTGATGTCCACCTCGGCAAAGCCGCGGCTGACTTTGAATCGGCGTCCATTGAGGAGATAGCTGTCGTTGGTGTGCTGTCTGCGCGCGACGATGGGAAAGCGGCTCAGGACTGCCACATGGATGTTGGTGTCATGGCCGGTGATGTGTTCCCAGTTTTGAAAATCAATGCCGTCCTTCTTGAGCGAGTCGCGCAATTCCATCAAAGCGCTCAAGCTGCCCATTTCCTGAAATGCGATGACATCGGGTTTCATTGCCTTGATGCCCTCGCGAATTTTCGCCTTCGCGTCGGCGGATTTTACGTTGTTGCGGGATTCAGTGGTTTGATCAAGGTAATTCTCGACGTTGTAGGTGGCGACACGGAAGGTTTCGGCAATTGTTGCCTGGGAGAGCAACGCAAGAGCTGCCGCGAACACACACGCCGGACGAATTGATTTCAGATACATGTGATCGTAATAACGAGCACAGACCGGCAAGTCAAAGATTTGTTCCGGGGTCAAACTTCAAAGTTCCCAGATTCCATACCAATCAAGACTGCAACTCGTAGTTCAGCACAGAGAGGCTGTAAATCGCCGCTGTATCACTGCGGAGGACGAGCGGGCCAAGTGTGATCGGCAACGCACCTTCCGCTTTGATCAAGTTCATTTCGGCGGGTGAAAAATCTCCCTCTGGCCCGACCCATACGCAGACGGATGCCGGTTTGCGTTTGTGCGCGACCTCGAAGTCGCGAAAACGCCCGCGCGGATGCCGGCGATCATCCTGCAACGACGCAATGAGCGGCAGATCGAATACGTCCCGCCGTGCGAGTTGCTGCTTGAGCGTGAGCGGAGTTTCGATGACAGGCAGCCACGGTGAACCGCACTGCTTGATGGATTCAATCGCAATGGCACGCCATTTCTCTGCCTTGTGTTCCGCGCCTTCGTCGTCGAGATGTGCGACCACGCGTTCGGTGAGGATGGGGACGACACGCGTGGCGCCGAGCTCTGTAGCCTTCTGCACGATGACGTCCATCACCTTGCCTTTCGGGATGGCTTGAAACAATGTGACAGAGCAGGGCGGTCGCGGCGTGTGATGACGGTGCTGAACGGACATCCTGACGGTGCGTTTGCTTATCTCCACCACGTCGCACAGCAACTCATTGCCTGCGCCATCAAGCACCGTGATGCGTTCGCCGCGAGCGAGCCGTAGAACCTGCGTGGCGTGATGCGCTTCGCGATCTGTCAATTCGAGCACTGCGTCACGGCATTGTTCAGGTGGTAAAAAGAAACGATGCATTTTCGTTTAGGTCCGGAGTCCGGAGTCCACGGTCCACGGTCCAGAGTCCATTGTTCAACGTCCCTTGCGATGTGGCGCAAAAAAATAACTGGCCTGCTTCTGCTTCGTGCAATGAAGCGGCGTGAACGCCGCGCTCCGCCCTCACCGAAACAGGTTCTTCGCCTTTTCAAAAAAACTCTTGCTGATCGGATTCACGTTTTCGTCGCAGGTTTCGGCGAACTCCTGCAACTTTGCTTTCTGCTCCGACGTCAGGTGCGTGGGCACTTCGACGATGACACGGACGTGCAGATCGCCGTAGCCGTAACCCTGGAGGTTTTTGACTCCCTTGCCGCGCAGCCGGAACATCGTCCCGGGCTGAGTGCCGGCCGGAATCTTGATCTTTGCATTTCCGGAGAGCGTTGGGACTCCGATCTCAGCGCCGAGTGCAGCCTGAATGAAACTCACAGGGACCTCGCAAAGAATGTCATCGCCCTCGCGCTGGAAAATGTCATGCGCGCGAATATGCAATACGACGTAAAGATCGCCCGGCGGCCCGCCGCGCAAGCCCGCTTCGCCATTACCTGACGAACGAAGCCGCGCGCCCGTGTCCACACCGGCGGGGATGCGTAAAGTGATTTTGGCCTGTTTGTCGCGCCGGCCTTCGCCTCGGCAGGTTTTGCAGGGCTTGTCCACCACGCGACCAGCGCCGTGACAATGAGGGCAGGCTTGGCGGATGCTGAAAATCCCGCGCGATGTGATCACCTCACCGCGACCGTGACAGGTCGTGCAGGTATGCGTCTTCGATCCGGCCTCAATGCCCGAGCCGTTGCAGGTGTCGCAGCGATCCGGCTTGGTGACGGTGATTTCCTTTTCGCAGCCGTGCGCGGCTTCTTCAAAGGATATCTCCAGATCGTAGCGAAGATCATTTCCACGTTGCGGCTGGGTCGGGTCCTGTCTGCCGCTTCCGAAGAATTCGTCAAAGATTCCACCGCCACCGCCACCCCCACCGAACACCTCGCGAAAGATGTCGAACGGATCATGAAATCCGCCCGCACCACCGCCACCTCCACGGGCACGCGCCCTTGGATCAAACGCCGCGTGACCATACTGGTCGTAGGCGGCACGTTTCTGAGGATCGCTCAACGCCTCGTATGCCTCGCCGAGTTCCTTGAATCCTTCCTCCGCAACTTTGTCGCCGGGATTCTTGTCCGGATGAAGTTTTACCGCGAGTTTGCGGTAGGCTTTCTTGATGTCCTCCTGGTCGGCGTCACGGGACACACCGAGGATTTCGTAGTAATCGCGTTTGGCCATTGTCAGGTGCGAGTGGGTGTCAGGTGTCAGGTTACGCGGCCGGGTTCTTGGAAACGATGACTGTGGCCGGGCGGAGCAAGCGCTCGCGGAGCTTGTAACCTTTACGGAGTTGCTGCAACACATGGCCCTCGGGCACATCGGCGGATTCCTGCTGCGAAACCGCTTCATGCAAATTGGGGTCGAACGGCTTGCCCGTCGCGTCCACCTCTTCAAGGCCGTTTTCCACAAGAGCGGAGCGGAGCTGGGACTGGATCATGTTGACGCCGTCCTGCAACGATTTGAGTCCGTCCGCAGAACTGTTTTGCGCGGCGGTGGTGGCGACCTCGAAATTGTCCAGCACCGGGATCAGTTTTTGAATCAGGCTTTCGTTGGCAAACTTGATGGCATCCTGACGTTCTCTTGCGGCGCGCTTCTTGAAATTGTCAAAATCCGCCGTGGTGCGGAGCAGCCGTTCCCAGTTCTCATCGCCCTTGATTGCGCGGGCTTTCAAATCTTCAATCTGCTCGGGAGTGAGTGGCAACGGTGGTGCAACGGCAACGGTGGCGTCAGCGGTTGCGCTGGCAGCGTCAATCGTGTCGGCTGATTCAATGTCTGCTTTCTGTTCGTCTTTTTTCATTTCCAATGATGACTCCGGCTCAAAAATGTCAGCATGAGGTTAGACAATCAATTGGCGTCGGGCAATTCCCATTCGTGACCACGGACCTCGGAAGGGAAAGGCATCCTGCCGCCCGGCAGAGGTGTGAGGGCGGAAAGGGTGAAGGTTTTTCATCAGCCCGAAAGTGTCAGGCGGTTTTACGTGGAGGGAGCGCGCCGGTCACTTTCCGACACGGGAATAGCCCCGGCTACGGGAGTGAAGCATCCTGCTGTTGCAGGAGTTCGGCCTTCGGTTCATCAAGGCGCGAGCGGATGAGCGTGGCGATTTGCTGGAGGCTGTACGGCTTTTGAATGAACGACTCGGTGTGGTGTTGTCTGTCCGTGTTTTCAAGCGCCTTCTGTCCGTGACCGCTTGTGTAGATGATTTTCAATTTCGGGTTTTCGATGGCGAGTCTCCCACCCAGTTCGGTGCCGGACATGCCGTCCGGCATGATTACATCCGTGAGCAGGAGCTGGATGTGATCCTTGTTCTTCTGCCAGACCTCCAACGCGTCCCTGCCGTTGGCCGCCGTGAAAACTTTGTAGCCACAATGTTCGAGAGTATTGGAGACAAGCTGGCGCACGGCTCTCTCATCCTCCACAACGAGCAACGTTTCACTGCCTCTCGGCAGTGGTTGAGTGAGTGTGCTGGTTGGAACACTTGAAGCCTGTCCATTCACGGCGGGAAAATAGATTTTGAATTTTGTTCCCTCACCCGGCGCGCTTTGCACCGCCAGCCACGCGTGATGTTGTTTGACGATGCCATAGACGGTGGCCAGACCCAGACCCGTGCCTTTGCCTGCTTCCTTGGTGGTGAAGAAGGGTTCGAAGATGTGCGGTAAATCCTCGGCAGGAATGCCAATGCCGGAATCGGTGACGGTCAACACGACATGCGGCCCCGGCTTTGCATCCGTGATTTGTGCGGCTGCCTCGGAGTCAACAATTTCAAGGTTCGTTGCAATCTGCAACCGACCGCCCTTGGGCATGGCGTCACGGGCGTTTACGACGAGATTGAGCAACACCTGCTCGATCATGCCGGTGTCGGCGCGGATCGGCAGGGCGGAGTCGGCTGGAATGGATTGAAGCGCGATGTCTTCGCCAATAATGCGGTGGAACATGCGGTTCATCCGTGTGACGACCTCATTCAGGTCCACGTTGACAGATGCAACATTTGCGTGCGGCTCAACATG
>JABFSR010000237.1 GCA_013140495.1 Verrucomicrobiota bacterium | reverse complement strand
ATATCCGAACGTCGGACTGATGGTCTGCCTCGGCGAAGCGTTGCAGGGCACGGAGAATCAGATCAACTGGGCGACAAACACGATTCTGCCGGGCGTGCTCGATGGGATGCGCGCTGCGGGGTTGAAGGAGCAACCGCCAGTGGTTATCCGGACACACGCGATGAATCCCGAAGCCATCATGCCCGCGTGCTTCACGGTATATTCCAACCTGTTCACCGAAACGAAATACAACGGCGAATCGCTCACCACCTACGAGCCTCGCGGCAAGGCGGCGGAGACGCATCGCAACATGGCGAAGCTTGGGCCGCACCTCGTCAACGTCCATATCCTCTCGAACCTTGAACCGTTTCGCTACGGCGCGCAACGCTTCATCAAGAAGGCGATGCAAGCCTCCCGCGACCGGCTCGGTGCGAGTGGGCTGCACCTCTATCCGCTGGCGTATTGGAACTGGCCTTACTCGCCGGACATCGTAAGTGGCGGCGACGCCTCGTCGCCATCGGATTCTGCGACGGGGGCGTCGCAGCTACTACAATGGGAGCGAGACTGGATCTGGTTCGAGGCCTGGGGACGTTACGCGTGGAATCCCGACGTGCCCGAAGCCGAAGACCGCGCCTACTGGGTTGGCCGCCTTGGTGACTTCTACGGCTGCGACACCAATGCCGCCGGCAAAATCCTCGATGCCTACAACGACGCTGGCGAAGTCGCGCCGATGTTGATCCGCCGCTTCGGGATTACAGAGGGCAATCGTCAAACGCTCTCACTCGGCATGACGCTAGATCAGTTGGTGAATCCGAAGCGCTACAACGCCATCTCAGAACTCTGGGAATCCCAAGCCCCGCCCGGCGAGCGACTGGATGAATACGTTCGTAAAGAGTGGAACAAAGAGCCGCATGTTGGTGAAACGCCGGAGTCAGTGATTGCAGCCTGTCTGGCGTCTTCCATCAACGCTATCGCATCAGCCTCGGACGCCGAATCAAGGGTTACGAAGAACCGCGCGGAATTCGAACGCTTCTCAAATGACTTGGACACAATTCGAGAGATGGCCACATATTACCACCAAAAAACAAGTGCGGCAGAACTGGTTCTGCGATACGGCTACAGCAAAGATATCAAAGACATGGAAACCGCAGCGGGGCACATAAACCTTAGCTACCAATACTTCCAGATACTCACCAACCGCACCATACACGCCTACCATTTCGCCAACTCCATGCAAACCGGTCACCGGAAGATTCCCTTCCCTGGCGCGGCGAATGGCGTCGGCACGAACTATCACTGGACACAGGTGCTGCCGCTTTACGAAAAGGAATTGGCGGATTTCCGCGCGCAGGTTGTCGAGTTGAAGAAACCCAAGCCCGCCGGGTCGGAGACCGGCGCTCCAGCCGTCTGGCCTGCCGCGAAATTCAAGCTCATCAGCACGAACGCCGAAACTTACGAAATCAAGCTCGGCACACGACCGTTTGCAGATCGCAAATACGTCATCACAGAACTCGCGCCGGAGTTGAATGGCTTGACCGGCATCCGCTTCTCGCATGAGGAGGCAAAGAATGGTCGTTACGCGCCGGTTGAGTTTGAAGTAACCGAGCCCGTGCGCGTGTTGATCGGCTATTTCCAGAATGAACGCGACCTCTGGCTGCAAGTTCCGAATCTGGATGTGGCGTCACAGGCTGATGAACGTGGTGGCATTGACACCGTCCTCCGCAACGCCGCCGCCATTGACGAATGCCCGAACGTGAACGTCCACGCCTTCCGATACGAACCGGGCCGGCACAAGCTGGAGCTGATCGGCAAAGGCAGCTTCGTCGTCCTCGGCGTTGTGCCGCAGTCGGTAGAGTTGAAGAAACGTGATGTAAAATTGGGAACGAAATGAATTTGATCTTCGATAAAGTAAACGCTCGACCTCACCCCGGCCCTCTCCCCCGAGGAGAGGGTGAATCATTCGCCGTCGCAGATGAATTCGTGCGCGCTCGGTTTGTTGTCCATCTTTTCGCGAAGTCAGAAGCGGTGGCGGTCACGCCAGCCACATCCGAATACGACGAAACGTCCGATAGCTGTTCCCTCTCCCCAAGGGAGAGAGTCAAGGTGAGGGCGAGCGTTGCCACAAACTTCCTTCTCCTTGTCATTTGCCTTTACGTTGCCTCCGCCTCCGCCCAGGAACTCAAGGTGGATTTCAACGCCAGCGGGCGTCCGCTGTCCGAGACGTGGGACACTGCCTACACCCCGTGGTCCACCAACCAAAGCTGGTTCACAACAACCGACGTGATTTCCAGCACCTTCAACGGCGTGACGTTCACGTTCCGCCGTGTCGGGCCGACCGGAACATCCCTGAGAACTGACCGCTACTCGGCGGGCCTGACCACTCCGGGTTGGAGCGCCAAGCTCGTGAGCGATGGGATCACCTTCCTTCCCGACCACATTGGCAACACCGTCGGCGTCAGTACCGCACCGGGAACGCAAATCGAGCTGACCATCAGCAATCTTTCCGTTGGCCCGCACACGTTGCTGACCTGGCACAACACCTGGCAGAACCCGGCAAATTATTCTTTCTGTCCGCTCAACATCTACGTTGACGGTATTCAGGTAATCACCAACCTGCCCGTGAGCAATCGGGTGACGAACAATGCGGATGCGGCGTATTCGTACGTGGACTTCGTGGTGCAGACGACCAACCAAAACATCGTTGTTCTTTACGAGGGCAGCACCAATTTTACTGTCACCGACATGAACTTTTGCATTGATGGATTCGAACTCGACACGCCGGACTTCAAATACAAGCCGAACAAGCCCTCACCGGTGAGCGGTGACGAGCATGTGGATGCCGATGCGACACGCAACGTCCTGTTAAGCTGGACCAAGGCCGCCCTGGGTGTATCGCACCAGGTTTATTTCGGCACGAGCAGCAACGCAGTGAAGAATGCCACGATGGCTTCGCCTGAATACAAAGGCACTCAGACTGTGACCAATTATTCCGTCACCAATCTCTCGACGCTTCTTGCTTACTACTGGCGCATTGATGAAGTGGATGCCACCAACGGCGTGACGAAGGGCGACCTGTGGTACTTTCGCACGCGACACATCGCGTTTCCCGGCGCGGAAGGATACGGAAGATTCGCTCGCGGCGGACGTGGCGGCGTTGTTGTCGAAGTCACAAATACCAACGACAGCGGGCCGGGCAGTTTGCGTGATGCACTAACCGGGAATTATGGCCCTCGCACTGTTGTGTTTACGGTTTCTGGACTCATCACACTGGAATCCGACCTCATCATCAGCGGCAACAATCCTTACCTCACGCTTGCGGGGCAGACCGCGCCGGGCAAAGGCATCTGCACGCGCAAGTATCAACTCGGCATGAGTGGCGGACGTGATGTGATCATCCGCCACGTCCGCTCGCGACCGGGCAATCTTGCCGGTGTCACGCTCAACGGCTCCGGCATGTCCGGCAGCGACCATTGCATCATGGATCATGTCTCGATCAGTTGGGGCATTGACGAAGAACTGAGCACACGCACCTCAAAGAACGTCACGTTCCAGCACTCGCTGATTTCCGAGGCGCTCAACATTGCCGGCCATCAAAATTATCCCGCCGGCACGGAGCACGGTTACGCGGCCACCGTCGGCGGGGACATAGCGAGTCTGCATCACAATCTGCTCGCGCATAACGAGGGCCGCAACTGGAGCCTGGGCGGCGGTCTCGACGCCAGTGGCAATTACGCCGGACGGCTCGATATCTTCAACAACGTCGTTTACAACTGGGGCGGGCGCACAACCGACGGCGGCGCGCATGAAGTCAACTTTGTCGGCAACTACTACAAACCTGGTGCGGCCTCGTCCTATTTCTACGCGCTCAATGCGCAATACGGCGGCTTCCCCGGTTCGCAACAATACTATTTTACGAACAACGTAATGCCCGGTCATTTCACCGAGGCCAACCAAGCCGCAGGACGCACCGCTTCGACTGAAAACGGCGGCTGGTTGCCAACGAACTACAACTCTTGGGTCAGCGCGCCGTTCTTTCCGTCGTATGCAACGATCCAAACCGCGACCAACGCCTACAAGCATGTGCTGTCCGACGTGGGCTGCACGCAACCGCAGATTGATGATCACGACATTCGCGTGATCTGCGAGACGATTGATGGCACTTACACCTACACCGGCACCGGCCCGTACGGCGGTTCGCCCGGTTTGCCGAACTCGCAGGACGACGTGGGCGGCTGGGAAAATTATCCCGTGGTGCAGCGCCCTGCTGCCTGGGACACCGATCACGACGGCCTGCCCAACTGGTGGGAAACAATCGAAGGCTTGAATCCGAACTCGCCCGTAAATGATTTCTCCGACAGCAATGGCGATCCCGATGGTGACGAATACACGAACCTCGAAGATTACCTGAACTGGCTGGCCGCGCCGCATTTCGATTGCACCAACGGCACCCCACTCGACATTGATCTCACACAATTCACACGCGGTTTCACCAACAACACTCCAGTCTATACCGTCTCCGCGCCGACCAACGGCAGCGTTTCCTTGATCGCCGGAAAAACCGCGCGCTTCACTTCGACCGTCAGCACCAATGCCCTCGGCAGTTTCAGTTTCACCGTCACCGACGCGCAGGGCGACAGCCTGACCAACACCGTCGGGCTCCGTCTCATCTCCGTAACCCTTCCGCCAGCGCAACCGCCAGTCCTCGGCATCCGCAACCAAGGCGGCGAGCTGATGCTGGAACTCACCGGCGAAACCGGGCGCAACCTTACCGTCCAAAGCAAAACGAACCTCCTCGGAACCTGGTTGGACTGGACAAACCTCACCGGCAGCGGCGCGATGCAATTGCTTCCGTTGAACAGCCTGACAAATCAATCGTCTCGATACTTCCGAGCATTTGCCCAGTGAGAATCCGCCACGATTTTATCAAAGCGTTTTCCCATAATATCCTCATGACAATAAAGTCAAACACCGTCGTCCTGTTCTTCCTCGCACTCGTGGCGCCGGTGTCCCCAGCTTGCGCTCAACCGACCAACGCCGACGCGCCCGTTTATCTTTTCAGCACGTTCAAAGAAGGCGAGCAGGACGGACTTCGCTTCGCGTTCAGTTACGACGGCTATCATTGGAGCAATGTGCCGGGGCTTATTCTCAAAGCCCAAGTTGACGGCAAGATTATGCGCGATCCGAGCATCGTGCGTGGACCAGACCGAACGTGGCATCTGGTCTGGACATCCGCGTGGAAGGGCAATACTGGCTTCGGCTACGCGTACAGCAAAGACCTCGTGCATTGGTCGGAACAGCAATTCATTCCGGTCATGGCGCATGAGCCGACGGTCTGCAACGTCTGGGCACCGGAGCTGTTTTACGACGAGAAGGAAAAACAATTCATCATCACATGGGCCTCGACGATTCCAGGTCGCTTCCCCGACTACCTTGAACCAAGCACGAACAATCACCGGATGTATTTCACCACCACGCGCGATTTCAAAACTTTCGCGCCGACGAAATTGTTTCTCGATCCCGACTTCAGCGTGATTGACTGCCAGATTTTGAACGGAGTGCGCCCGTCCTCGGGCGCAGCAACACGCAACACCACAGCGACTGCGGAAAAATCCGAGGCTGTCAGTTCTTCAAGCATCGCTGCGCCCGAGGACGGGCGCAGCGATGCTT
>JABFSR010000026.1 GCA_013140495.1 Verrucomicrobiota bacterium | reverse complement strand
GTTGAAACCACCGCGACCGCCACCGCCTCCCCCGCCGCCGTCCTGCGGGTTGCCGTCGCGATTGCGGCGCGGACGATCTCCACCTTGCGGATCGTTCTGCGCGAACGTCTGGGCCGCACTCAGGCACAAAGCGAACGTCGTCGCCAGTGCCAAGATTCTGTTTGCTTTCATCTTACTGTTCTCCTGGTTTGATTTTTTGGTTTTGTCGAAGTACGAAGCCGCACAATCGCGACACCGCACGCTAAGTGTCGCCAACGCAATCCTGATGCCAGCGGATGAAACTGTGGTTTTACGGGGAAATCAAAAAGCCGCCGCGCACCGATTGCGCAGCGGGAAGGTTTATTGCGCGCACCGATTGCGCAACCCGGGAGCGCCGACATCCCTGCTAGCGAGTCGCAAACAGAATCAGAAACACGCCGGCAGGGATGCCGGCGCTCCTAGGTCAGAAGTTCAATCTCAAGCTCATCACAAGCGTCCGTCCACGCGGAAGGTCACCGTGGAGATTCAACGGGTTGATCCGGTAGTCCTGATCGAACAGATTCAGCACACCCACGCGCATTTCCGCGTGACGACGCGGGAAGCGGTAGCCAAACGCAATGTTGTGCTGCCAGAAGTCATCGCCGGGCCGCGCGCCACCGTAACCTGAGTTCTGCTGGTGATACCACGCTGACTCCCACTGCGCGAACGCGCCACAGCGGTGATGGAAATTCCCTGTAAGCGAAAGCTGATGCATCAACGCGTGCTCATCGCCTTCAAGCAAACTCAAGCCAGTCGCCGTGTCGGGGATTTCAGGAAAGCGCGTCTTGAGCTTCGCCTCGCTCACGCGATACCGTGCGCCGACGGAGAAATCATCACCCAACAACTGCCCGACATAGGCAGACAAGTTGCGCTCGCGGAAATTCAAAGTCTGTCGTGAGTTCCCGGGAGAATCCGGCGGCCAAAACGGAAGCGACACCGAATTCGTCAGCACTCCAACATCGCGGCGACCATCCGACGTGAGCCATTCCGTTTCGACACCGAAGAACGTGCCGCTCTTGAATGACTGATCAAAGCCAACGCCCGCTGTCTCGAACTCAGTCCCGGCAACGAGTCCCGCCACGCTTTCTGGAATCAAACTGCGAAAAGCCTGATTAAAACCGCCAATCTGTGTCGGTTCGAGGCGAACACTGTTGTCGAAGTAAAGTCCGCCGAGCGATTTCGTGTAGCTGGCGCGAAACAAGCCGCGCTCCCACGGCTCAAACAAAAAACCGGCTTTCGGCGAAAGAAGATCGCGCGATGTTTCGCCAGTCGAGAGCGGTGGCAGGTCGGCGTTGAGCGGAAACTCGATGTGGTCGTAGCTCGCGCCGCCGATAAGTCGAAGTGAGTCGCAGACTTTCAGTGTGTAGTAGGCGTAGGCATTGCCTCGTTCGACGGATGTATTGATGTTGTCACTCGTCAGAGGAAAACCAAAAGTCAGATCATCGCGTGTATGGATGTCGCCATGCTGCCAGCGTCCACCGACCACCAGCGTGTTGCGTGGTGTCTCCCAAATGTGTTGAAGTTCCGCCGAGTAAAGCGTGATGTCGCTGGCGAAATCCACCAGCACAGGCGGACCGATGATTGGCGACTGAACTTCAGTCGTCACGCCGCCGATCTGCCGGAGGAAAATGCCGTTCGCGCTCGGGTCGTGAATGGAAAGCGTGTCGTCCAATCTCGCGGCAAAAAAAAGCGTGTGGCTGCCGGGCGACCACGCATGATGCCAGCCTGCGTAAATTGTCGGCTCCTGTTTCTCGCGAACGTCAAAACCAATCTTCGCGCTCGCGGGATCGTATAAAGTCGCGAGGTCGCCGCCCTCAAACTTTGAGTGGCCGATCTGGAAATACGCTTCGTCATCCGGTGTGATGCGTTGCTTCATTGTCAGCGCGAACTCGCGCCGCTCGGACTCGTTGTTCGCACGCTGGCCGTTGAGACTTATGTAATTCGCATCGAACGCGTAGCTGAATCCGTCCACGGAACCAAACACCGTCCCGGCTTGATGCCAGTCGCCGTTGCTGGCGTATTCGGTAAGCGAACTCACGCCAATAGGTTTCTGATCGAAGAATCGAACCCGCTCGCGCTGCGAGAGTGATTGGGAAAGATTCCCCGCTCCCGGCGGCGCAAGTAGGTTTGCCACGAGCAACTCGCTCTGCCGCGCCGTCTCGAATCGCACGTCGAAACGGTTCACGCTTTCAAGCGATGAAAAACTGTCTGCGAGGAAAAGATGGCCGGAGAAATTTGCATAGCTCTCAGCAACGGAGCGCGAGGCGGCGTGTTTGCTCACATCGGAAAGCCCGGCGTCATCGTAGATCGCGGCAAGATTCGCACTGCGAACGGCGCGGTCTTGATCAAGCAACAGTTGCGAGCGAAACGCGGCGCGGTTGTCATTGCGGTCCACGGAAGCTTCGAGATCGCGGATGGCCTCGTTCAACCTGTTCTCCTGCCACAGATGCAACGCGGAGTAAAGCCACGCGGTCGGATCGTTCGCGTCCAGTTCCTTTGCGAGTCGGAATTCCTTCTCAGCTCCTTTGGCATCACCAAGCTCACTGGCAGCCTTGCCGAGATAGCTGCGAAACATTCCGCGCTGAGGTTCGAGCGCAGCAGCGGCCTGGAACGCAGCGCGAGCTTCGGCAAAGTTTCGTTCACGCATCAGGCACAATCCGCGACCGAGCCATGCCGGGCCGAAAGCAGCGTCAAGTTCGCGAGCACGATTAAAAGACTTCTGCGCGTTGCTTACCTTGCTTTGATCGAGCAAAATAAAACCTTGCAACGCGTGAGCCGGAGCAAGTCGTGGCGAAAGTTGTAGTGCGCGGTCAAGTTCCACGAGCGCGGCGCGGCGATTGGCAAAACTGAATTCGAGTTCTGCATCGCGAGCGTGAGCGAAGCCGGACTGAGGAGCGAGTTCCGTCGCTCGTTTCGCAGCCGCAAGAGCGCCGGGCAAATCTGCCCGGGCTTGGAGCGTGTAGCTGTGAGCAAGGCACTCTGAAGCGGTGGCAGGCAAGACAATGACGTTATTTCTTCCTGATCGAGTCAGGGCTTCATCGCGTCGGTTGCTGCGAATGGTGGAAATGAGTTCCTTCAGCGCACGCTTGGCTGGCGTTTCATCGGGAATGTCAGCCAGCAATCGCTCTGCTTCGTTCACGCGACCCACGGCAAGTTCCAGTTGGGCGCGAAGACAACGCGACCCCGTGCTCGTCATCGAGGTGGTTTCCGGCCACGCGGCGAGTGCGGAAAGCAAATCGCCCGAGCGATATTTATCCAACACGTCCTTCAGCGCGGCGGATTCGCGATTATCGAGTTGCAAGTCGTCCGGACTAAGAATCGCCGGATAATAGAGCGCCCATTGAATGACTGCGTTCGCGTTGACAAGCGCGGTCTTCTGAGGTGGCTGGCCAGGTGCGAGCCACACATCATCGCCATGTTGCATTGAAACATTGCCCTCTCGCGTGTTCAATGCGACAAGTCCATCAATCAACGAAAGTCGTTCCGACTTTTCCGCGACTTCCAAATAGAATTCCGTCCCGCGAATCGCCCCGGCGGCCAGCGGCGTGTCGAATTCCACATCAGCAGGCTTTTCGCGATTGAAGAAGAAGATCGAGCCGGATGGCAGACCGAAGCGTTTCTTCTCTGCGTTTCGCGGCGGGAAGATTTCCATGGTCGTGCGTTCGTTCAACCGGATGATGCTGCGGTCGGAAAGCTGGACAGCAGCGCGGCTTGCGGCGTGTGTCCGCAGCTTGTCGCCCGGTTTCAGCGAAAGCCCATTGGTGGCGACGCTCCAATTGGCGGCTTGCCCGACCATGAATTCCACCACGCCCGCCGCCTCGATCACGTGGCTCAAGGAATCTGCATTTGCGGGAACGCCTGGTGTATTGGTCGTCTGCGCATTCGCAACGAAAGTCGCAAACACACCGCCAATCAAAAGCCCCAGAAGAAGTCGCACGCAGACATAGTGCGGAATCGGCGATGGAAATTGAATCCCGATTTTTGGAATAAAAGATTTTATGCCCGGGCGGATTTCTATTGGGACTGGTTTGCTCTCCATCGCGAATTCCACCGGCAAACGGAGCGCGCGCCGGGCACTCGTTCGAGCGTCCAGTGGTGGCAATAGCCGGTTGGTTCGCGGATGATTCATGGTCAAGGAGGCGACTCCGGCACGGTGAACGTGTCCGGGTCGCCATCGGTCAGCGCGCTTTGATTGTATTGCCCACAATGGAACGAACCATGCGCTCCGTCGCCGAACGTCAACGTGCAAACTCCGGGTTGTCCCGGCGTTTGGGTGGGGAGTTGGCCGACACCAGCAGCAACGAGAGATGCAATGAGTGCGAGCGTTGACGGTATTCGTTTCATTATTTGGCTTTTTGCAAACCCATCGCTGTGTGTGACGACTGTTCGCATTGGCCTTTAAGCAGCCTCGCTGCCAACGCGTTTTTGCGGGGAAATTGCGGCGTGAAGGCGTTGCTCGCGTTCCGCCACCGGAACGAACGTTCCGATCATGACGAGTTTGATGACGAACACCGGGGCATGTTGAACTCTCAACCCGAATTTCGAATAGTAACGGGGAGAGCGCCCGCCCGGGACTCGAACTCCTTGGAGTGGCGTCATGCGCGGGTTTGATAAAATCCAAACCTCGCGCGCAACGCCACCCAATACGCTCTGGCGGCTTTCAGAAATGCCACGTCACTGCAGCACGAACCCGCCAGTCTGGCACCATTTGGAGTGCTGTGTTCTGAATGCTCACGGGCAGATCCAAACCGAGTTCGGCGCTTAGTTTGTCAGACCACGTATAGTTGATTTGCGGCCCGAGATAGACCGCCGTGATTCCGGTGTCCTCTGCGCGCTCGCCTTGAAACTTGTCGCGTGGCTTGGTCTCGCCAGAGACGACGAATTGAAGCGCCAACGTTTGTTCTTCATCAAACATCAAGAACGCCCCGGGCCCGCCGGCCCATGTGAAGTCGTTGGCGTATTGGTAATCAAGGCGGCCCTCCGTGCGGATGGCGTATTGCGCGTTGGCGCTGAAAAAGCCGCGACCAAATCGAGCGAACATTCCCGTGCCAACGATGCCGTCCACCGATCCGCTGCCCAGCGCAAGATCGTGCCCATGAATCCCACTCTCGGGCGCACCTGGAACTTCAACCTCATCCAACTCCTCCTTCAAACGATCCGAATTGCCAGTGGGCAACTTTATCCCACCAATTACCGTCCATGTGAACGTGCGATCCATTCTTTCGCGGTGGATCAATTGGTAGTGGCCGATCAGCGAAACGTCGCCGATGCCGGATTCGGTTCCGCGGTCCGTTTCAAAACCTTCCGGGCGTTTGAACGAGCGATGGATGACCGGCAGATTCAACTGCACGCCGAAACGCTCAGAGAAGTTGTAGCCGACGAACAACTGCGACACAGAACTGTCCAGATGCTGATTCGCCTCATCAGGCACTTCGTTGCCGCTGTCCTGTAACGTGCCGAAGTGGGTAAACTGTTCCGCGACGCCAGCAGAAAAGCCTTTCCCGATTTCACCGTGCGCCTGGGCAGCGGAATACACGGCGCAAATATCACAAGCCAACAACGACGGCGCACACGCGACCGCCAAAACTGCAGAGCAAACTTTTTTCATTCTAAAAACTCCAAGGTTGGAAGCCCACCGCGACTGCGGGGACTTCAGGTTAACGAACAAGGGAAACGCCCGCACAACACGCGCGAACGAGGGAACGAATCAACCGTGGAGCGAACGAGGGGGAGGAACGGGCGGCGGACTGGACAACAGCGGCGCAACGAACACGCGCCCGCCCAGCAAGCAAAAATCTTGCGGTGGAGTGAAAACAAAAACCGGTCGTGCGGAGACGAATTCCAGTTGCTTGAGCGTCGCGGGAAGTTCAGTTTTTTTCTCGGCCTGTTTGCCGGAGGAAATCGCCTTGCACAGGCCGCAGGGATGCCGGCCATCAAACGTCTTGGTAACCGCAGCCTCGAATGAACTGGAGCGGAGATTGGTGGCAAACATGTTTGTCCACGCCACAGTCTGAAGTAACGCCCAATGCCCGCCCGTCACCGCGACAAGCGCGATGACGACAAACACATTGGCAGACTTCCGGAACACGCGAGGACGATACCGAACCACCGGCACCGGTCAAATCCAGAAATGCGCAGTGAATTTGCGCACTGCCGGCACTCGGAATGGCTCGCGGCAAATTTTTGCACCAGCGATATGTCACCCAGCTTCTGCCTTCACCCAACACTCCGCCCAATCCCAAAACGGACGAAGTCCTTTGGAGTATTCTCAAAGAGCCCGATTGCGGATTATCCGAACTAAACGAGCCGACGTGCACCCCCTTTCCAGCATCTCAGAGAATGTCGTCTTGGTTCAGTTTTTATCGTTTGGTTGATTATTCTGGGTTACTCTTTCGCGGTCTTCCATCCTCTTTGATCTTTCGTAATCAACTGTTCCCCGAAATGTTTCAACCGACGGCCATTCATCCGGTTTACCTGGCTTGGTCCAAACTCTCACCCCATGCGCGAAACCATCGCCGCCATGTCTGTAATCGGTTACTGCGGCGACACCAGATAAGTGAGGAAGAAAATCTGCCAGTTTAACGGATCGAGAAACCTCCGTAACCCGGCCAGTTATGAGGTATCGCAAGCCCAGCTTGCCACTTGCAGTTGGTGCGTACCTCCGTATTTCAAACGCTGAAGGCAAATCAAGATCGCCGTATCTGGTGAACGAAGCTTTGTAGGTCGCCTCAAGAAAGTTACTGCCAACATTGGATGGCTTTATCGTCTCTCTGGGTTGTGCACTCCTTGAAAGCCAGACGACATTGTTAGTAAACCCGACATACTCCGGTAAATGCGGGAAACCTGTTGAGTTGTTTACCTCAGCAAACACGAAAAACTCGGAGTCACGTGCTTCATTCGTATTACTCTGATTGAAAAGTCCAGGCACCAAGTTTGTGGCTACTGTCCCCATCACACTCTGAGAACAAAGCGCGAGCCAGATAGGAGCGATCAAATCTCTTTCGGAAAACTTCGGTACGGTACCGGGGTTGATCTGACCGACTGCCTGATTCAATGCTTTTGCAGGCTTTGATGGCGGCGACTGTTTCGAAAGAACTTCAATCTCCCTCCTGATCATCGCTAAACCTTGCGGGTTCTTGCCGCTCGCGGCGAACTCTCGTTCGATTTTGGTGAACGCTGCCAACGCGTTTTCATTGCCTCGGACTACGTCGAACGCCTCATTCAGCAAGGCTGCGGAGTAAATGTTGGCTGCGTCTGTCCCTGCTTGATAGTACTCAATCGTTGTAGCGCTCTTGTTCGTTTGGAAATCAAAAGGATCTGTGCGGATCAGCCACCTGTTACCTTTCACATATACTTGAAAGTCAAGTGCTCGATCAGACAGCACGTCAACATCCCGGGATATGCTAATGACGCCGGCTGCTCGGAACTCGACCTCCGTGTGACTGGCAGCTTGCTCCACGCTCAATCCAACTCCCAAGGCGACAGCGCCTCCAACCTGCGCGGTCGCTTTGCCTAGATTCTCAAAGTTAAGTAATCCATCAGAAAACGCGTCAATATCCTTAGATTTATGAACGACACCAGTTGCTTGAAACTCGAACTGCTTGTTTCCGGCAGCTTGCTCTGATCTCAATCCAACTCCTAAGACGACAACGCCTCCAACCAGCGCAGTCGCTGTACCCAGACCGAGCCAGACTCTCAACTTTAACCATGTCACCGAGTTCATAGTTCCTTTCACCAGAGTTGCTGTTTTAACCGAGACCAAAGTTCCTGTCGCCGCCGCCGTGACCGTCACCGCCAAGCCCACTGGCGCAGCCTGCACCGAGTTCGCAGAGACCGCGCCCGCAATGAGCGCCGCCGTCAATGTCACGCCGCGCTTGTTGAAAATCTTCCTCAACTTCTCAAGCGCCCGGTTTACGCGCATCTTGGCTGCGTCCTCGCTCGCACCCAATGCTGTGCCGACTTCGCCCAGACTCTTGTTCTCGAAAAATCTCAGCACGATGGCATTGCGGTCGCGCTCGCCAAGTCTGCCCAGCGCATCGTCGAGCAGCGGGGCGATGCGTTGCCATGCGTCATCGGCTTCGGGGTGGGATTCGTTCAAGGCGGATAACATGTAGGCCTCCTGTTCGCGTCGCACGCGGCGGAATTCGGTCCTCCGATAGTTCGCCGCCGTCAGCCGGGTGGTTTGATAGAGCCAGCCGGAAAGAATGGTTTTTGGACCGAGCCCTGCCGCCTTGCGCGCAAGAATGATGAACACGGCCTGTGTGATTTCCTCAGCGGCGGCCGGATCACCTGTCTGCCGCAGCGCCACGGAATAGACCAGGTTCACGTACCTCCCGGCGAGTGCGGCAAACGCGGGCCCAGAATTCTCGCGCGCGAATTGCGCCAGCAATTGGTGGTCATCCGGTTCAGCCATTCATCAAGTAATGTCCGCCGGAGGGAAAAGGGAACATTTTTTTCTAAATCAAAGACTAAAACGGGTGAACTTGTCGGATATTCTTACACCCTCCTCGTTGTCGTCCTCGAAGTAATGATGGATTCCAAGACAAGGGCGAACCATTACCACCACACCCGCACCCGCTTGTAATCACACGCACGCTGCCTGACCACCGGGCAAAACCTCGGGGAATTGTCCCAGGATGGGGGTGGCAGACAACATGCTAAAACCGGTGAGCGTTCGGAGTGAAAACTCACAGGCTTGTGCGGCTGGACGAGTATCCCGCATTCGCCTGGTAACACGGTGCAGGCGGATCGGGAGGCCGATGCACAATTAACCGATGCCCTTGTGGCGACTCCCGTTGTTGTATGTCGAATCGTTCATTAAATCATATCGTGTCCTGCCACAGGATCGCGCTCCTTGCCCTGTTCCTAAGCATGGCCGGCAGCGGCATCGCCCAAAACATTGACTTGAATGGCAATGGTGTCAGCGACATCTGGGAATTGATGTATGCCGCAGAAGGATTCAACCCTGACCCTGACGCGGACTCGGACGAGGATGGGTTGATAAACCGGATGGAAGCGCTGGCTGGAACCAATCCACTCGATCCCCGATCCAATCCAAGGATTTCATCATTCATAGTGGCAACGAACACCGCCTGCGTAAGCATGATGGGTTCATTGGGAAAACACTATCAGTTGCAGGCGTCAGAGACCCTTTGTGGCAGCAGCGCCACGAACTGGTTCAACGAAGTGGGCATAGTCGCGCGGACCAACAATGTGGTGACCCTCTCTGCACCCGCAGATCGCGCAAGCAAGTTTTTCCGGATGATCGTGTCCGATGTTGACACCGACGGCGACGGATTGAACGACTGGGAGGAATACCAGCTTGGTTTGGATCCGCTTTCCCCGAACAGCAACAGTGAACTGGATGCTGAAGGCAAACCGCTGGGGGACTATGAATATGCCGTAAACTGGCTTGGCGCGGCTTCGCACAGTTTGCAACCGCAATCCAGCTCGGCGATGAGCGTTGGAGTCCCGACACTCAGTCTGGCCATTTATCTTTCGTCCACTGCCGGCGGCACCGGTTTGACGGGCGAATATTACACCAATTCCAGCGCCACCTACGCGAGTCCGCTCAATTTCAATCCGACCAATTTGTTCCTCACGACGAATGATTCCGTCATTGATTTTCGCTGGGGTTCGACAGCAAGTCCCGATCTGAGCAACGGCTTTTACTCGGTTCGATGGACAGGTCAGTTGGAGCCGCAGTATTCCGAGCTCTATACTTTTGAAACCCGCACGGACGACGGCGTCAAACTCTGGGTCAATGACCAGTTGCTGATTGACCGCTGGCAAATCCAAGGCGTGACCACCTGGAGCAGCACAATCCAACTCACCGCTGGCGTCCGTTACAACATCCGGATGGAGTACTTCAACCTCGGCAAAACTGCACGCGCACAACTTTACTGGTATAGCGCCAGCCAGCCCCGACAGATAATTCCCGCGAACCGGCTTTATCCCGCATCCGGCGGTCTTGCTCCCAGCACGGTGACCAGCACCTTGAAGGCAATCGCGTTTGTAGGACAGCCGTTCAGCTACACGATCACCGCTGCAAATTCTCCCCTTGGCTACGTGGTGACCAATGTGCCGCCTGGACTTTCCTACAATCCGAGCAACAACGTCATCAGCGGCATTCCGATGCTGGCGGGCAATTACGATGTTTCCATCTCCGTCAGCAACGTCGTTGGCGTCAATGAATCGCTCTTGAATCTTGATGTGATTGACACCGGCAGTTCCGTTTCGCGGGAAGTCTGGCTCAATGCGACGGGCACAGGAGTAACGAACATTCCGCTCGCTCTGGCTGCGTCGCTCACCAACACGCTCGGCACGCTGGAAGGCATCACAAACTTCGGCGACAACTACGGCGAACGCATACGCGGTTATCTCACAGCTCCTGTGACAGGAAATTATTATTTCTGGATCGCAGCCAACAGTTCAGCCGAACTTTGGATTTCCAATGATGCCGAGCCTGCGAACAAAGTGCGCCGCGCCTACGTCATCAACCCCAAGGTCACCACACCGCGTCAGTGGACGCTGCAACCGAATCAAAAGTCCTCATGGCTGGCGCTCGAAGCAGGCAGGCGTTACTACATTGAAATTCTTCACAAGGCCGGCAAGGGCGTGAATGACCATTGGTCCGTGGCTTGGTTGCAGGACCCAACCGGCACCAACACCGTTCCCGGCGGGATCGTTCCAGGTTACTTGCTGTCCCAATACTCGAATACGCCGCCCGCTTTGATTCCCGGGACATTGTATTCCGCCAACATGGTGAGCCAGTCTGGAGCACTGAGTTCCGGCGTGGGCTCCGCCACATTGAGACTCAGCGCAGATGAAACGCAGGCCGTGCTGAGGTTTGGTTACGGCGGACTTTCCTCACCTGAGTCTGCCAAACATATCCACGCTGACACGTACCTCGGCAAGAACAGCCAGGGGCAGATCGTTTTTGATATTGATACCGCCACACAGGAGCCGGATGGCAGTTACATTTGGAACCTTGCGCCGTCGGGACCATTGTCCACCGCAGACCTGGTTGAAATCATCAAGGAAGGCAAATCGTACATAAACATTCACTCGGTAAATTATCCTGGTGGCGAGATTAACGGCCACTTCAGCGCCGCAGAAGGTTCTCCGACATTCAGCCCACCACCCACACCGCCGGTTTGGGTGGACGATCACTCCAATTCAAACGCAGCCACGCGTTTCCTGTTGCAAGCGACCTTCGGCGCAAGCCCGGCCGACATCAAATCCGTGAAATCCCTCGGCTACTCGCGCTGGATTGACGGGCAGTTCAAACTTCCAGTCTCAAGCCATCTTGCAACTGCGCTGACCACAGCCGGCGTGGACGGCAATTCCTATTATCCCGGCACGCTCGCCTTCAACACCTGGTGGCAGCAGTCCGTGACCGCACCCGACCAGCTTCGTCAACGCGTGGCCTTTGCTCTGAGCGAAATTCTCGTCGCGTCGGAGAGCGGCCCGCTGTCTGACAACGGTCGCGCCTTGTCCTCCTATTACGACACACTTTTGAAAAACGCGTTTGGGAACTTTCGGGATCTGCTCGAAAACGTCACGCTTTCTCCGGCCATGGGCATCTATCTGGACATGCGCCGCAACGACAAGGGCAATCCGCTCCTCGGAACACATCCGAACGAAAATTACGCGCGTGAAATTCTGCAATTGTTCTCTGTTGGCCTGAACCGTATGTGGCCGGATGGAACGCTGGTGTTGAACTCGGAAGGCGGACTTGTCCCAACCTACAATCAGGACGTCATCATTGGATTCTCCAAAGTCTTTACCGGATGGAATTACTATCAAACCAATCAGGCCAACAAGCGGTTGCCGATCAACTGGAATCCCAGCCAGAATTACACCAATCCGATGGTGCTCGTGCCGACGCATCATGAGCTCGGCACAAAACTGCTGCTCGACAACATCGTCCTGCCTGCGGCTCAAGGAGCTCAAGCAAACTCCGCCAGCAACAGTTTTGATCTCTACTGCTCGCAGGAGCTCGACCTGGCTCTGGATTCCATCTTCAAGAACGAGAACGTCGGTCCGTTCATCTGCCGTCAGCTCATTCAGCGATTGGTTACGAGTCATCCGAGCCGCGACTACCTCTATCGCGTGGTCCAGAAATTCAACAACAACGGCGTCGGAGTTCGCGGCGATATGAAAGCCGTGATCAAAGCCATCCTGCTCGATTACGAAGCGCGGAGTTCCGCCATGCTTGGATCGCCAACATTCGGAAAACTACGCGAGCCGGTTTTGCGCGCCACAGCCATTGCCAGGGCGTTGCCTGGTCCGGCACCAGTGAGCGCGAGCTACAAGCAAAGCGGCAACCAAACCATCACAGTCACCACTTCCAAGCCGCACCGCTTGAGTTCAAACGATGATGTATTCCTGAAGTTCACCGGCAACCCGTCTCCGAATTCTCAGATTTACAACAACGTAACCGTGACAGGTGAAAAATCCTTCACAGTGAACGCACAGGGAATCTCGGTCGGAACTTACAGTCAGACCGGCAACATCATCACCGTCACCAACTCAGGTCACGGATTGAACACCGGCTACCAAATCTACCTGAACTTCACCTCCGGCGGAGCGGCCAAGGGAATTTATACGGTGGCAACGATACTGAGTGGTTCCGCGTTCACCGTTACCAACTCATCTTCCATCACCCGCACCGGCGCTTGTGTCTTCCCAAAATGGACCAATGGTGAATTCGATCAGAGCGGCACGAACATCACGTTCAACACTGCGGCGCCGCATGGCTTGAAAGCTGGCAACACAGTCTTCCTTGTTTTCCCTGGCGGCAGCCCTTCCACAAACGGTGTTTACAAGATTACCAAAGTGCTGACCCCGACCAGATTCACGGTTGTCAGTGGAATCTCAGGCAATAGCGACAATACATACCCATTGTTGCTGCCACTCGTAGTTGCACCTTCGACACGCAGCGGCAGCGTGAGCATTCGTTACAGCACATGGAACATGAACTACACGGATTCGGGCAACAGTTCGACGCTGTCCCAGACGCCGTTGAATTCACCCACCGTCTTCAACTACTTTTTCCCGGACTACAAATTCCAGGGCATTCTCGCCTCCGCAGGACTGACCACTCCTGAATTTCAGCTCACCTCGGACACCAGCATCGTGCTCCAGATGAATTTTGTTTCGAGCAGCATTTTCAACAACGGCAGCAATACCAATGGCCTCAGCAGTTTTGCCGGAGGCAGTGGAGCGATTGCACTCGATCTCGGTCCCTGGATGACTCCTGCGTTTACTTCGGATGCCGGAATTCCCGGACTCGTGGATGCGCTCAACACACAGCTTTGCGCCGGGCAGCTCTCACCTGCTGCCAAAGCAATCATCGTCGGCTACGTTGCGAACCCACGGTTTGGTTACACGCTGCCAAAGCCGACCTTCACGCAAATGCGCGATCGTGTCCGTGCCGTGGTTCATTTGATCGTGGCCTCACCCGACTTCGCCATTCAAAGATAAAACTATGAAAGATAAATCCGTCTCAGTCATGACCCGTCGCGGGTTCATCCGGCAGGCCGCATGTGCAGCTCTCGGCACTGGCGCGCTCACCGCCGCTATTGGCGACCTTCGTTTCATCAACTCCGCCGTGGCTCAAAGCGCCATCAGCGATTACAAGGCGCTGGTTTGCATCTTTCTGGCCGGCGGTAATGATTCCAACAATCTCATCATCCCCATCAATCCGACCGAGTACGCGGATTACGCCGCGATCAGGACCGATGTTCTTGCACTTCCGATGTCCGGTGCGCCCATCGTCGCGCTGCCTCTTTCACCTCTGAGCAGCGACGGTCACGACTATGGGTTGCACCCGGCCTGCCCTGAACTGGCAACCCTTTTCCACGAAAGCAAACTGTCGGTGTTGTTTAACACAGGCACGCTGGTCTTCCCAATGACGCGCGCCCAGTACCAAGGCGGCATTCTTGAAAAACCGCCGCAACTGTTCTCCCACTCGGACCAGGTGACCCAATGGCAGACTTCGATTCCAGACCGTCCGCCGCTCACGGGTTGGGGCGGGCGTTGTGCCGACCTGCTGGCCTCCGTTCAGCCGAACGCGCCCATTTCTCTGAGCGTCACTCTGGCGGGCGCAAATACGTTTGAGGTTGGAAATATCATTTCGCAATACTCCGTGACCAGTTCAGGCGCGATCAATCTCTCGAGCGTTTCCGGCGCACGACTGCAATCGTTGACCAACCTCCTTGCCCTGCCCTATCCAAATCTTCAGGTTCAGGCTTACGCTGACGTCGGTGAACACGCCATCCAGACCGGCGGCCTTTTGAACAGCGCCATCGCTTCCACCGCCGCCACCAACTATTGGAGCACGCCCTTCCCGACCACAGTGACTTCACCGACCGGAGGAAACTCATTTGGTTCGGGCCTCGCCTCCCAGTTGCGAATGATTGCGCGTTTGATCGAAGCAGGAAGCCGTGCGGCTGCCAATGGAGGATTCGGGATGAAACGCCAGATCTTCTTCTGTCAGGTCGGCGGGTACGATACCCACTCGGGCCAGACGTCAGGCCCGGGTCAAACCATTGTGGGATCGCACGCGAACCTGCTCGCGGAATTAAGCCAGGGCATGTTCGCCTTCCAACGCGCGATGGAACAACTGAACCTGTCGAACAATGTAACGGCGTTTACGGCGAGCGATTTTGGCAGGACGTTCCCCGCAAACGGCGAAGGCAGTGACCACGGCTGGGGTGCGCATCACCTTATCATGGGCGGCGCAGTTAATGGCCGTCGCACCTACGGCAGATTTCCCACGCTCGCCGTCAACGGCCCGGACGACACCAGCACGGGACGATGGATTCCGACAACCGCGATTGATCAATACTTCGCCACGCTCGCAACCTGGTTTGGCGTAGATTCGGGCAACCTAAGCACGGTGTTCCCAAATCTGAACCGATTTGCCACCCCAAATCTCGGCTTTATATGAGATACCGCATTCTGATACTTCCGACCGCACTGGTGGTGGCTTTGGGGGTGTGGCTTCTCATTCCGCGCGGCGAGAGGGGTTCGGCGAGGTGGACTCAAGCAGATTCATCAACCGATGCGGAAAAGCAGCCTGCAATCGCAACGCAACCTTCGCCCGAAACCGAGAATACAGTCGAGACACAAGAAGCCACACCAGATTCTTCCTCGCAAAATCCAGCCGTGATCGCGACACCGAAACCGGCAGCCTTGGCGGCGATTGCTGAACTGCCCGAAGGACCCGAGATTGCGCCGGGTCTTCAACCCGTCACCGTGCTGGAGAACATGCGAACCGCGTTCCATCAATACAGCCAGCGATTCGGCGGCAATCCAGTCGGCGTGAATCGCGAAATCACAGCAGCATTGAACGGCGGCAATCCGCGACAGGTGGTCTTTCTCAATGCAGAGGACGGATTGGTGGTCAATGGGCGCGGGGAACTTGTGGACAACTGGGGCACACCGTTCTTCTTCCATCAACTTTCGCGAACCGACATCGAGATCCGCTCCGCAGGCCCGGATCGCAAGATGTGGAACTCGGACGACCTGGTGCTCAAATAGAATTTCAGTTCGGCAGGCAGCCGTCTTCGCCGTTGTGACCGAGGTGTTCGTCTAAGGCTCAGGCGGAACGAACTGCTCCAGCCATCGTCGCGCCATCACAAGCCCTCGATCTTCCAGTTTCACTCCGGCGAGTGCATGACCGGCATCCGGCTTGTGATCGCGAAACACCGGGTCATGCCAGCCCTCGATGTTCAGGTCCGATTCATAGCCTGCTGCGAGAAGCACACGGATGATCTCCGGCCAGTTCACATCGCCGAGACCGGGAAAGCGATGCTCCGCAACGCCCGGATGGCAGATGCCAAACTGCTTGATCAGGTCGCGGTTGATCCAAGCATCCTTGGCGTGAACATGAAAAATCTTGGAACCAAACTTACGCGCGTTGGCCACCGGATCAATGAACTGACAGATGAGATGTGAAGGATCCCATTCGAGGCCGATGTTCTCGCATTTCGTTGCGTTGAAGAACCGTTCCCACAACGCAGGCTGGCCCAAAAGATTGTAGTGCATCACCGGCAGGTGGTATGCCCCTTGGGGACAGTTCTCGAACGCAAGCCGCACGCCTTTGGACGCTGCATCTCTTGCCAGCGGCTCCCAAAAAGCGAGCACTTGTGAAATAAAGTTCTCCAGCGGCTTGTAAACGGGGTTTCCACCGCGCGCGTTGTTCTCTGTTTCGATCACCGCGCCAATGAAACCCGCAACCGACTTGACCCCGATATGTGCGGCAACGTCAATCGCACGCTGGAAAACATTCCGTGCGAATTCATTTTGCGCCGGGTCGAGCGGATTTTGATAGAGCGCAGCGATGGAGGAAATACGCAACCCACGGTCAAGCGCCGCCCCTGCGAAATTCTCTGCAAAAGGCTTCCAATCGTCGTTGCCGGGCGCAACCGGGCTGGTGTGAAACCAGTTCCATTGGAACGAGCGGAAACCATTCTGCCGTCCCCACTCAAGTCGCGCCACATTTGCATCACTCACGAAGCCAATTCTCATGGGCCGGGAGCGTAACTGTGCCGCCGGGGCAAGTCCACCGGCGAGATTGCATCAGCGCCCAAACCACCCGCCGCGCGAACCGAAGATGACCACGTTCGGATTGCAATGACCGGAGTTTGCGTAGCCGTACGAACCACCGCCACCGCCCATCACAAACACGCTGGAAACAGCATGGGCTGCCCCGCCCGGCTCGCACGCTGCAAGATCGTATTGCGGCGCGCTTCCGTTCATGTAATAGACGGGGCCGTTGTAAATCACTGGCGCATTGTAAACAACCGCCTGCTGGTAAACCACCCGCGTCTGGTATTCACCCGCAGCCACAACGCAAGCCAGCGGCGTCATGGTGCAACCGAGGTTTCCATAGGTGATGTATTGGGCGTGCGCAGGAATGGCGGCTGAAACCAACATGGCCAGCCCGATGAGTGCGGGAAAGATTTGTGTTTTCATGGCAGTTACATTGAGAGAGACGATTCCCGGATGCAAGTATTCAAAGCGCCTTCTCACCGGAGCGCGAACACAGTCTCCGCAGTTGTGTCCGGACCTGCTTTCCGCTCAACTGTAGCACCACAACGTGAACGTCTCGCTCCCCATTGTTGAACGTGAACTCCGCATCGCTGCGCGGAAACGGAGCACGTTCTGGGTGCGAATCATTGCGGCGTTCACCGGCGTTGTCATTGCAGGCGGATTTCTTGTTCTACAACTCGCCATGACCAAGGCGGGCGTTGGAGGAGGGGGAGCATTCCAGATAGGCATGGTTCTATTCACTGTTCTGACCTGGATGAGCCTTGCAGCCGCACTTTCAGCAGGAGTGTTTTTCACTTCCGATTGCTTGAGCGAAGAAAAAAGGGAAGGCACGCTGGGATTCTTGTTTCTGACAGACCTGCGCGGCTATGACGTCGTGTTCGGAAAACTTTTGGCGACATCACTGCGCGGATTCTTCGCGCTGCTGTCAATCTTCCCGGTGCTCGCCATCACTTTCATGCTGGGTGGCGTGACAGGCGAAACGTTTTGGAAAACCATGCTCGCGCTTGGCAACGCCCTGTTCTTCTCGCTCGCGGTAGGAATGTTGGTCTCGGCCATGAGTCGCGACTCTCAACGTGCGTTGATCGCCACAGTCGTAGCGATGCTGATGTTCATCTTCGGCGGACCCGTGTTGGACGGAGTGATTGCGGAGGCATACGGGAGATCGTTTGGCATGACGTTCTCGCTCAGCAGCCCTGGCTTCGTTTTCATGTCGGTTAACAAATTTGGGGCTTCGATTTTCTGGCAGGGATTGATGACGACCCAGATCATCGCCTGGTTTTTCCTTGCCGTCGCCTGCTTGCTCTTGCCCCGTGCATGGCAGGAGAAAAAACAGGAGACCAGGACCGGCGGGCGGGGCTGGAGTTACGCGCTCAAGTTCGGCGGTGCAAAATCCCGCGCACACATGCGCAGGATACTGATGATACCAAACCCTGTCGTCTGGCTCGCGTGCCGTGAACGATGGCAGCCCCTGGTGGTTTGGGCCATCGCCCTGCTCACGGTGGCCGGCGCGTTGATGATTTTCACCCGCACCGCATACGGCCTGTTCGACATGACAAACTATATGGTTGGCGGATTGATGTGTGTGATCTTTTACTTGTGGGTTTCTTCCCAGTCCTGCCGATTCCTCGTGGATGCCCGCAAAAGCGGACTGCTCGAACTGCTTCTATCGTCACCGTTGGAGGACGGACAGATCGTGCGCGGCCAATGGAGCGGACTGAGACGACAGTTTGGCCTGCCAATCGTCATTTATCTGATTGCGCAACTGTCTGCCGCGTTGTTTACACAACTCACGACCAACGCCAATGTCTTCGCAATGATCAAAAATGCCATGCTCGGAAAAGTCTTCACGGCGATTTCCACCGTGCTGGGCACGTCCGTCGTGCTCGCAAACCTGATCACGCTCGCGTGGTTCGGCATGTGGATGGGCCTGACATCGCGCAACACCAACTTCGCCACCCTTAAAACCATCCTGTTCGTCCAGATCATTCCGTGGTTTGCCATCATGTTCGTGTCGTATCTGGGACTCATACTGTTAATGATGACATTCGCGATGAACAACAGCGGCAATCCAGCATCCGTCATCACGGGTTTTACCTCGTGGATGCCCGCGCTCTACACAATTGTACCGCTGGTGTTGACGCTGTTGAAGGATGTTGTGTTTACAGTGTGGGCGCGAAAGAAACTTTATTCTTCATTCCGTGAACGCGCGACGCAATCGGTGATGCCGGTGAAGATCGTGGTTCAACATCCAATGCCGCCACCACCAATCACGCCAGCCCCGCCGCCGTTGCCAGCACAGCATTGAACAACAACTCACTTCTTCACGAACAACGCCAGAGAGGCCGTGTAGCCGTGGAGGAAATTCTTTTTGCCGACGGGTCCGATCTCGCCATTGCAGAAAAAGCCTGCCAGACCGATCTCGCCAAGTTCCTTCTGCACCAGTTTCGCATCATGACCTGACTTGCCAAAAAGATTTTTCCCACGTCCGTTGCAGCAGCAGAGACAGCCGCCGTAGATCGGCTTGTCACCGAGCTGCTCGCGTGACCGTTGAAGCAATTCTCGCAAGTCCTCCTTCGCAGCAGCCGCATCGCGACGCTGGAACTGCATCGTCTGGCCCGCACGCGGCATCGCTCCCACGGCCAGCACGCCAGTGTTCGGATCGCCACCAAGCAGATTGCGCACGAGAAAATCACCCCGATGAAAATCATCCAGGTACTCGTTCACCACCAACCCGACAAAAAGATTTCCACGCGCCTTGATTTGATCCGCCGGTGAAAGCTTGTTCACCGTCTCGGCCAGAACGTCATAGGCCTTGCGATTGCCGATCTGGTGAATGAGGTTTTGTTCCACCTTCGTCAGCGTCCAGGTCTCGCCAATTGGCGTGCAACCTTGGGAGATAACACCGGTCAACGTGACGGCGCCGCCCACGGACACGGCCACGCCACCTTCCTCGTGAACCTCTCCGTTCAGATAAACCTGCGTGGTCTGATCCGCAAACACGCCGCTGGATAGTCCGCCGAAAACAGGCGATGCCGGATAGGACTCGTTCCAACTGCGCAGCCACGATTCGGAATCAAGGTGAAACGGATCAATGAACGCCAGCCAGCCATTCGTGTGGTCCGGTTCGATGTGCGTCGCCAAACGCCAGTAAGCAGGGCCATCTGCTTCCTCAACCTGCGGCTGACTGAAATAACAACCGTGCAACTCGGCGCCGGGCAGGGAATAAAGCGCCAGCGCCACACCGGCATTGTCCTCGATCTCCTCGTTGCCTGCCACGAGCGAAAGACTTGAACATCCAACCAGCAGCGGAATGCGCGCATGCACCCGCAGGATTTCAAGAACCTGCTCTGCGTTGGAAAAAAACCGTGGCGTCATGAACACGAGACCAAGCGAGACCTGCGGCGCGTGCAATTGCGAGCGCAAGTTCTCCGCCCATTGACGCATGCCGGCTTCATCAAAGTCGCCCTGCCAATGTCCCGAGACTGAATAGTCCGTGTTCACACCGCCAACTTAGCGGCATGGCCCATGAAATCAAATGCGAAGAAGCTATTGCTTTCTTATTCCTGGCAGGATGCAAAAGTGAATTAGGATACCTCGAACACGATATGCTCATCTTCCATTTTGGCCTGGACCAGAAACGCTGACCTGTCGGGCAATGCGTAGATGAACTGGACTGAGCCGCATTCTCTCAGATTCCACATTTGTCTTGATGTTGCCACGCTCCGAAAAAGCCGCAGCACGTCCTCGGCTGTGATCGGCGGGCCTTGTAGTGGATACCTCTTGCACTCAAGCACGATCATGGGCGGACCGCACGCACGAAACTCCAGCTTCTTCGCCTTCTCGGTTGTAAGCAAAGCCAGAAGATGTTCCATGCAATACATGCCGTGGCGATCTGCCTAGTGTTCAGTAAACGTCTCCATGCAATGAGAAATCTATCCGTCACCCGCAAATCCCTTCAATGATCCGACCATGCACATCCGTCAGCCGGAAATCACGGCCTTGATAACGGACGGTGAGCCGCATGTGGTCAATGCCACAGAGCTTCAACATCGTCGCGTGCAGATCGTGGACATCCATATCCTGTCCGTCTTCGAGATAGCTGTAGCCAAGTTCATCGGTGTTGCCCCACGTCACGCCCGGCTTTACACCGCCACCGGCCATCCAGATGCTGAACGCCTTGATGTGATGATCGCGCCCGCTTCCCTGCCCCATGGGCGTGCGACCAAATTCGCCACCCCAGATCACCAAGGTATCATCCAACATCCCGCGTTGTTTCAAATCTTTCACGAGCGCTGCGCTCGCCTGATCCACGTCGCGCGCGGACTCGGGCATGTTCTTTTCAATATCGCCGTGATGATCCCAGGCGCGATGATACAATTGAATGAAACGCACGCCGCGCTCGGCCAGACGCCGCGCCATCAGGCAATTTGCCGCGAACGTCCCCTCGCCGGTGTGTTTGATGCCGTAGAGATCGAGCACATGCTGGGGCTCGTTCGCAAAATCCGTCAACTCAGGCACCGAGCTTTGCATACGAAACGCCATCTCGTATTGAGCGATCCGCGTTTGAATTTCCGGGTCGAGTTTTTCATCGGCCAGCAGTCCGTTCAGACGATTCACTTCCTCCACAACCTGTCGCTGCGTGCTCTGGCAAACGCCCTCGGGATTTCCGACATAGTGGACGGCATCGCCCTTGGATTGAAATTGGATTCCCTGAAAGCGGCTGGGAAGATAGCCCGCAGACCATTGCCGTGAGGAAACAGGCTGCTGCCCGGCCTTGCCCTGGGTGGTGAAGACAACGAAGCCCGGCAGATTGTCCGTCTCCGCACCGAGACCGTAGAGCAGCCACGACCCCATGCTGGGACGGCCCTTGATGATTGACCCACTGTTCATGAACGCGTGCGCGGGATCGTGATTGATCTGCTCCGTGTGCATAGAACGCACGATGCACAGTTCGTCAGCGATGCCTGCGATGTGTGGAAACAAACTGGAAATCTCCTGGCCGGACCTGCCGTGTTTCGCGAACTCCACGAACGGCCCGCGCGCCTTGAGCACAGCGTTCTGCAATTGCGCGATCTGCTGGCCCTTGGTCAACGAATCCGGAAACGGCTGGCCGTGCAACTCCTTGAGCTTTGGTTTCCAGTCAAAAGATTCGAGATGCGATGGGCCACCCGCCATGCAGAGATGGATCACGCGTTTTGCGCGTTGGGGGAAATGCAGCGGCTGAATCGCACCTGGAATACCACGTCGCACCGCAGCCTCGCCCGCGAGCAGTTTTGGATTGAACAGTGTCGCCAAAGCCAGCCCGCCCAACCCGTACGCCGAGCGGGTCAGAAAGCTGCGACGGTTGATGCTCTGGCGGAACGATTGTTCATCGAAGTGCAGATTCATGGCGTTCGTTCAGTAGCGGGTGATGGTTTCGTGAAGGTTCAAGACCACACGGGCAAGGCTTGTCCACGCGGCGTGTTCAGCGGGCTTCAGATCAGCAGATGAGGCATGCTGGCCGATGTGCAACAGTTTTTCCGCATCCGTCGGATTCGCCGAAAAGTAACTGCGTTGCTCGGCAAGGAATTTCAACAACGAATCCTGCTCCGCTTTCCTGGCGGGTCGGAGCAAAGCGGTTTCAATGGCGAGATCCACGCGAGCCGCGTCCGTCTTGATCTTCGGTGCGCGCAGCAGATTCCCGGCAAACACACGCGCCGCTTCAACAAACGATGGATCGTTCAACAATGTGAGTGCCTGCTGGGGCGTGCTCGAAACCGGACGATCCACCGCACACTCCTCGCGGGCAGGCGCGTCGAAGTTTGCTAGCATCGGATGCAGAAACGTCCGCTGCCAGTGCGAATACACACCGCGCCGATACTGCTGTTCATCCGGACTGGCGAAGTAGTCACGGCTGGGAAACTGAATGTTCGAGTAATAATCCGGCGGTTGATACGGAAACGCGCTCGGTCCACCAACGTCGCTGTTCAGAAGCCCGGCGATAAACAGTGCGTTGTCGCGGACGAATTCCGCCTCGAGACGGCGCGGATTCTGGCGCGCGAGCAAACGGTTGTTTGGATCAATGTCACGCAGCTCGGTAAGATATTTCGCATCCTGCCGATAGGTGGACGACTCAACCATCAACCGCACGACATGCTTCACATCCCAACCACTTTCCCGGAACTCCACAGCCAGCCAGTCGAGCAATTCCGGATGCGTAGGTGATTCACCCTGCGCCCCGAGTTCCTCCGGCTGGTTTGAAATGCCGTTGCCAAAAAACTGCTTCCACAACCGATTGACGAATGCACGCGCCGGCAGCGGGTTCTCGGGCGCGACCAGCCAGCGGGCGAGATCAAGCCGAGTCAGTTGATTTATGCCGTCGCGCTTTGGCTGCGGGAGAAACTGCGGCACCGCCGGCTCTACGATCATCCCCGAATCATCCTGCCAGTTGCCGCGCGGCAGCACGCGGGTGACGAGATGATTCGTTGTCGCCTGCGTCACCATGGTCGGCACGAGGCCATCGCGACATTCGATGATTTCGCGATTCAGGCTCTTCAGTTTTGCGGACAAGGCCGGGTTGTTGGTCGTGTTCTGTAACCAAGCCGATGCCAGCATCCTGTTCTGTTTGCGACTGAGCATCGCATCAGGACGTATCAACGCCTTTGTAAACTCTGGCGTCGCACCAGAACGAAGGGCAGACGTATTCGCCAGCGGTGAAGTGGCGATACGGAAGCAACCCAGATCTTCCGAATCAAGTGTTACCACCAATGAATCATCGGACGCGACCTTGATTGGCGCATCGAGAAGATAGACCGCGAATTGGCGGTTCGTTCCGGAACCTCCTGGAAGCCTCCATGTCGGGTGGACACCGAGCAACTCGTGCCCGTTTGAGTAGGAGGGAGCTTTGGTTGTCGCCGCAGAGTGAAGGAAGCTCAACTTCTCGACCGGTCCACCCATCCGCTTTACTTCGGCGGCAAGCCTGATTTCGGTCGAGGCCTTGCTGGAGCGTAGAAATGAATTGGTGTGGGCGACATGCGGCAGCAGTTCCAGACGAATCGCAGAAACCCAGCCAGCGCCAGGCGCAACCCTCACTTGAATTTTCCCGGTCTTGGCCGACTTGCCCATGACCAATACGCCTCCTTCAGTTTCAACACTGAGAGTCGCAGCGGAATTGGTGTTGGCGAAATTCACTTGAGGCTTGGGGTCAATGCGCCAGCCGTCACTCGATGTCTTCAGCAACTCGCGGATTCCAGTCTGCCACGAACGAAAACCCTGACGTCCTGCATCGGTGGCCAGCACAACTTTCAGTTCGGACTGGATCAGTTTAGCCACATCAGCTTTCAATCGCGCCTCGCGACGGAGCGAGTATTGATTCGTGACAAAGAGTTCGGGCGGGAACGGGTGTTCATTGCTCCAGCCTGCGAGTTCAGGGTTCGGAGTATAATCGTAAGTGGTATAGACGCCCCATTGCTTCACATCGCCAAAGAATGCCGCGAGCGAATAGAAATCCTTCGACGTAAACGGATCGTACTTGTGGTCGTGACATTCCGCACAGGCCATCGTTGAACCCAGCCACGCGGTGGAGACGGTCCGCACACGATCGGCCTGATACTTCGCAAGATATTCCTTCGGCTGTGCGCCACCCTCGCGCGTCATCATGTTGAGCCGGTTGAAACCCGTCGCGATTCTTTGCTCCATTGTGGGACTGGGCAGGAGGTCACCCGCGATCTGCTCAATCGTAAACTGGTCGAAAGGTTTGTTGCGATTGAATGAATCAATCACGTAGTCGCGGTACGGAAAAATGTTCTGATTCTGGTCGCCGTGATAACCGACCGTGTCCGCGAACCGAACCGCATCAAGCCAAGGCACGGCCATGCGTTCGCCGAAATGTGGCAACGCCAGCAAACGCTCGACCTGTTTCTCGCA
>JABFSR010000204.1 GCA_013140495.1 Verrucomicrobiota bacterium | reverse complement strand
GTCTCACGCTTGCCTCCAATCTGCTGACGCTCGCGCTCGGTCTGGTTTTGTGGCTACGATTCGATGTCTCCAATGGCGGGCTGCAATTCGTTGAGAAGCATGAGTGGATTCCGTCGCTTGGGGTAAATTATTTTGTCGGCGCGGATGGTCTGGGCCTGTTGATGGTGATGTTGACGAGCATCGTCACGTTGATGGCGGTGGCGGCTTCGTGGCGCGTGGAAAAAAATCCCCAGCTTTACTTTGCGCTGGTGCTGTTCCTTCAGGCCGGTTTGTACGGGACGTTCACGGCGCAGAATTTCTTCCATTGGTTTCTCTTTTGGGAACTTAGTTTGATCCCGGCATTTTTTCTGGTGCGACTCTGGGGTGGCCCGCAACGCGCTCCCGCCGCGACGCAATTCTTCGTTTATACCATGGTCGGCAGCGTGGCGATGTTGCTGGCGTTCCTGGCAATTTTCCTCGCCACGAAAACGGATTCCGCCCCGGGCGTGTTTGATTTTCCGAGACTCGCCGAGTTGGGACGCAATGGCGGCATCACCACCGCGCTCTCTACCAATTTCGGTTGGAAACTGTTCGGCCATGCATTTGAAGCAAAGACGATGTGCCTCCTGGTTTTCGGCGGCGCGTTGCTCGGCTTCGCGGTGAAAGTGCCGCTGATGCCGTTCCACACCTGGCTGCCCGCGACCTACGCCGAAGCACCGAGCGGCGTGACGATGCTGCTTACGGGCGTGATGTCGAAGATGGGCGTGTATGGTTTCATCCGCATCCTGCTGCCGATTTTCGCGCCGGAAATGAGCGGGACGCGCGTTCAATCTGCGCTGCTGCTGCTGGCGGTCGTGACCATCGTGTTTTCCGCCTGCGCCGCTTTTGCCCAGCGCGATCTCAAGCGGATGCTGGCTTACTCGTCCATCAATCATCTGGGTTATTGCCTGCTCGGTGTGTTTGCCGTGGCGCGTTACACGGGCAATGACGCCGGCCTCGCCACGGAAAGAGCCGCCGCGCTCAACGGCGTGTTTCTGCAAATGTTCAATCACGGCCTCACTGCGGCGACGCTGTTTTGGTTTGTGGGCATGATCGAACAACGCAGCGGGGGCTTGCGCGGGCTGAATGATTTTGGCGGCTTGCGAAAAGTTGCGCCGGTGTTTTGCGGGCTGATGGGCATTGCGCTGTTCTCGTCACTCGGACTGCCGGGGCTGAATGGGTTCGTCGGTGAATTCCTGATCTTCAAAGGCGTGTTCCCGCTCGCGCCGTGGGCGGCGGCGTTCTCGGTGGTTGGAATTCTGGTCACGGCGATTTTCATTCTCACGATTCTGCAACGCGTCTTCAACGGGCCGCTCAATGAAAAGTGGTTGAAGTTTCCCGACCTGACACTGACCGAACGCGCGCTGGTGGCGATTCCTATCGCGTTGATGTTCGTGCTGGGTGTGTGGCCGCGCCTCGTGCTGGACGTGATCAATCCGACGGCGGTGCAGATGGTGGAGCAATTGAAGTTTTAGCAATGGACGCAACCCAACAGAAACAACAGAAAGCTAAGAAGCCCGGACGAAAACGGGTTCTCATTGCGTTTGCCCTGTTGGTTGGAATCGTCACTGTCATTGCATTTTGGATAGACAATAGATCGCCATCCTATGCCGGCGAGTCCTTAGACTATTGGTTGCGGAAGATTGAAGTGCCTCTCCCATACGAGCAGAAGAGCGAGGAGGCTTGGATTGCGGTTCGGAGCATCGGCACAAACGCCATTCCTCACTTGCTCAGGGAAATTCGGACTAAAGATGGGGCACTTAAGACTAACCTGATTGCATTTTTCGAAAGGCACTCCTCGTTCGGAATGGAACCAGCCCATGATTATGACCGGCGATCTCGTGCCCAAGCAGGATTCGCAGTCTTGGGTGAGGATGCGTCACCTGTGGTTCCGGAGTTGGAAAAGCTCCTGAATGACCGAGTGCTTTATGACTCAGCGTTGGCTGTTCTGCCATACTTGGGAGAGGCGGGAAATCAAGTCATGGCTAGTGTTTTGACGGACACGAATCGTCCCCCGGCGGTGAGATGGCAAGCCGCCGTCAATCTCATGGATCTGGGAGAGATCTCAAACTCAACGAACGCAACTCCTGAGATTCTAAAAAGGTTTCAACGTGACGCCGCGATTGTGGTGCCGGCTTTGGTGAAGGCATGTCGTGATCCAGATGGGAAGGTTGGTCATGCTGCTTGCTTGAGCCTTGGGATGATGGGCGCGGAACCTGAAAAAGTTGAGGCTGCGCTGAATGAGATTATGCGGGACTCCAGTCTGCCAACTAAGGTCAGAAAATCCGCCGCTCATTCGGTCGGCCTTCTCACGTTCCGCGCGGACATAGACCCAAACCCTTATGCTCCGACCCTAATCAGTGTGTTGACCGACAAAAGCTACGATGTCGAGATCAGAAAGGGCGCGTTAGGTGGTCTTGATAAGATGGTTCGGCTGAACCGCCGGGGTTGTTCTATCGCGTTAGTGGCAATCAAGGAAATAGCGAAAGGCAACGATCTGACCTTGCGCAAAAATGCAGTCGATATGTTGGAGAAGCTGAATCCCACGAACGCATTAACCACGTTGGAATGACGATGTTAGCCTGGACCATTTACATTTCATTTCTGGGCGTGCTGGTGCTGATGCTCCTGCCGAAGGGCAATGCATCGGCGGCGCGCAAGGTCGCCATGCTGTCAGCGGTGGCGGGATTGCTCGTGGCGGTCGCGGGATTTGTTCAATTCAAGTCGGGTGAAATTCTCACGGTTGCCAAGCTGCCCTGGGTTCCATCGCTCGGCATCGAATTTCATCTCGCAGCGGACGGCATCAGTTTGACGCTGGTGTTGCTCACGGGGTTGGCAGCGGTGGGCGGAATTCTTTTCTCCTGGAACATCGAGCATCGCGCGAAGGAGTTTTTCGCGTTCTACCTCGCACTCATCGGCGGCGTGTATGGCGTGTTCCTGAGCTTCGATCTGTTCCTGCTGTTCGTGTTTTACGAAATCGCCATTGTGCCGAAGTATTTCATCATCGCGATCTGGGGTTCGACGCGGAAGGAATACGGCGCGATGAAGCTGGCGCTCTACTCGTTCATCGGCAGCGCGATGGTGCTGGTCGGGTTGATCGCGGCGTACGTCGTGTCGGGCGCGCATACGTTCAACGTGCTGGAACTCGCGAAGTATCCGTTCCCGCACGGCTTCCAGATGTGGGCGTTCCCGCTGGTGTTCGTGGGCTTCGCGATTCTCGCCGGCATGTGGCCGTTTCACACCTGGGCACCGACCGGCCACGTCGCCGCACCGACGGCGGCTTCGATGTTGCTTGCGGGCGTGGTGATGAAGCTGGGCGCGTATGGTTGCTTGCGTGTGGCGATGACGTTGTTCCCGGAAGGATTGGAGGCGTGGAAGATGTGGATCGCGGTGCTGGCGGTGATTGGCATCGTGTATGGCGCTCTCGTGGCGCTGGTGCAAAAGGATTTCAAATTCGTCATCGGCTATTCGAGCGTGAGTCACATGGGCTTCGTGATGCTCGGCTTGGTGACGCTGAACACCATCGGGCTGAGTGGCGCGGTGTTGCAGATGTTTTCGCACGGCATTATCGCGGGACTGTTGTTCGCGGTGGTGGGGCGGATGGTTTATGAGCGCACGCATACGCGTGAGCTCGCCACGCTGGAGGGAATGAATCTGGTGAAGGCGATGCCGTTCGCGGCGGTGACATTCGTGATCGCGGGCTGCGCTTCGATGGGGCTGCCGGGGTTCAGCGGGTTTATCGCGGAGTTGCAGGTGATCATCGGCGCGTGGCAGGCGTTTCCGACGCTGGCGGTGCTCACGGGCGTGGGCATCGTGATCGGGGTCGCCTACACGTTGCGCGCGATGCAGAAGGCGTTTTTTGGAGAGGAGCGCCGGCCTCTGGCACGGCTCGATGAGAATGAAGACGAACACGCCGTGCCGGAGGCCGGCGCTCCGATCTCGATTCCAGAACGTCTGGGCGCGGTGATGCTCATCGGGGTGTCCCTACTGGTCGGGCTTTATCCGCGAATTCTTTTGGATGTGATTGTGCCGAGCTTCAACTCTCCATTGTTTGACTGGCTGAAGAAGGGAGGCCAACCGTGATTTACGATTTACGATTTACGATTTACGAGCAGGCTGCGGAGAAACGCAGAGACGCAAAGGACGCGGAGAGAACGCAGAGGGAATATCTTTCTCGTCGGGACTCAGCGTTCTCCGCGCCGCCGCGTTTGTTGGAAACTTCAGCCGGGGAGAGGAGGTCCGCGTGAGTTATCTGGAACTGCTCAAACTGGCCGCGCCGGAAACCATCGTGGTGTTGACGGCGCTGGCGGTACTGGCCATTGATCTGACTTCCATGCGCGGGTTTGAGGTGCGGCTGCGTTTCACGATCGGCGGGATGATCGCGAGCTTGGGTTGTGCGGCGGCGATCTTGTGGACGCTGGTAGTGCCGGCGCAGGCTGACGTGATGTCTGGGATGTTGTTGGTAAGTCCGTTGACGCAACTGGTGAAGGTTTGCCTGCTGGTGTTGACGATTTTCACGGTGCTGATTTCCCTTGAATCGAAGTTTACGACCCATGTGGGCGAATATCTCGCGCTCATTTTGCTGGCAACCGTCGGCATGATGTTTCTCGTGAGCGCGGAGGACGTGTTGATGATTTTCATCTCGCTCGAACTGACGAGTCTGTCGCTCTACATCCTGACTGCGTTCAACAAGCGGAACATCAAGTCGGCGGAAGCGGCGTTGAAATATTTCCTGTTCGGCGGCATGGCGGCGGCGTTCATGTTGTTTGGTCTGAGTTTGATTTACGGACTGTCCGGTTCGACCAATCTCCATGCCATTGCGGCAGCGCTGGCGGGCAAGGGGCTTGATCCGTTACTGGTGGTTGCGATTGTAATGACAGTGATCGGTTTTGGTTTCAAGGTGGCGGCAGTGCCGTTTCACCTCTGGGCGCCGGATGCTTACGAGGGTGCGCCGACTCCGAGCGCAGCGTTCATCGCGTCCGGCTCGAAGGTCGCGAGCTTCTTTATCTTCGCCAAGATCATGATGATTGGTTTCGCGGGTGCGGAAGGCAGCGGGGCGTTTCGCAACTTTGTGGCAGGCTGGACGCCGGTAATTGCCATGGTGGCGGTGCTTTCGATGGTGCTGGGCAATCTGGTGGCCATTGTGCAAAGCAGCGTGAAGCGGTTGCTGGCTTACTCGGCGATTGCGCACGCCGGTTACATGTTGCTCGGCGTGATGGCGCATGATGATCAAGCCATCGCTTCGGTGGTTTATTACGCGGTGACTTACGGTTTGACGACGATTGGAGCATTTGGAGTTGTGGCGTTGGTGGAAAACGAAGCAGGAAATGACAATCTGGCCAGCTTCGTTGGTTTCAGCAAGCGTGCGCCGGTGGTGGCGTTTTCAATGATGATTTTTCTGTTGTCGCTTGCGGGGATTCCGCCACTCGCAGGTTTCTTCGGTAAGTTTTATTTGTTTGCGGCAGCTCTGAAAACGGGCGCTCCAAATCTTGGTTTGCTGTGGCTGGTGATTCTTGCGATCGCGATGAGCGCGGTTTCATTTTACTACTATCTAAAGGTGTTGAAGCAAATCTACGTGGTGGATGGGACTGATGCGACGAAGGGGACGACTGTTTCAATGCTGAGTCAAACAGTGCTGCTCGTCATGGCGGTGCTCGTGATATTGCTCGGTTGTTTTCCAAATATCCTGCTCGCTCACCTTGTTGCAATACCAGCTCACTGAAGCATCTCCGGCTGTCTCGGAATCGTTTCCGGTGCCAAGAAACGGGCATGCACTGTCACCGGATCAAAGATGGGTTCGCTTTTCAGAATCTTCATCGTAATCTTGGCTTTAATCCCGAAGGGCACAGATTGCGATTACGATTGAGATTAAGATCAAGAGACGGGTTGCCACCAGTTGGAATGTCTGACTTCACATTCCTGGAGGAATTTGCAACCAAGGCACGCTTTCTGCCTTTCTACGCGCGTGAATCCGAGTCGTTTCCGGTGGTTTCGCGCCACCGCATCACGCGTGAACTGTCCGGTGCTGATACCTGGCAGGCATTCGACCGTTCGCATCCGCGATTGAGTGCAACGCAACCGCAACTCCAATTCGTCCGCGTCGTTCGCCAAAGCATCCAGCTTGCTCTGGCGGCTGTGCTTTGCGTTTCCACCTCCGCCGCTGCGCCGCACAAGGTGCGGGTTCGCGATGTGGCGGAGGAACAATCGTTGATTGCGCGAGGGGGAAAAGTCATCGCGGATTACGGCAGCTTCCGGTTGATCGAAACCAAAGAGGATTTTCCCGGCGGAAAAAAACGCGAGCAACGCGAGGACGATTCAGACGTGATCGAACTCAACGCGCGGCGTCTGAATACAACCACTGCCGAGGTGAAGGCCTTGCGAAAACCCCGGTCGCCATTTTTCGGGAAGCAGCTTCACCTGATTCATTTTGCGGGACCGATCAAACCTGAATGGAGGGCGACGCTCGAAAGTCACGGCGTCAAAATCGTCAGCTACATTCCGCAGAACGCGTATCTGGTTCGCGGTGACAGCGCGGCGCTTGCGCGGCTGCAATCGTGGGCGGGAGTCACAAACATCGTGCAGTGGGACGGCGACTACGCGAATGATTTCAAGATTCATCCCGCCGCGCGCACCACCGACGCCAATGGCCAGCCGCAGACCCCAGACACTGACACTTTTGCGATTCAGCTTGTCGAGGATGCCGTTGCAAACCCGCAGACGCTCGCGCTCATAGAGCAGTTGAAACTCGCGCCGATCAAACGGCAGTTTGCCTTGCTGGAATTTGTAAATGTCATCGTCCGTTTGCCGGCGGATCAGCTTGTAAATATTTCGTCACGGCCCGATGTCATTTCGATTCAACCGTATGTTGATCCGCAGCAGCGCGACGAAAGGCAGGATCAGATCATCGCGGGAAATCTCTCCGGCAGTGCGCCGAGCGGCCCGGGTTATCTTGCGTGGCTGACAGGAAAAGGCTTTGCGCAGTCGCAGTTTGAAGAGTCCGGTTTTGCGGTGGACATCAGCGACAGCGGCGTGGACAACGGCACCACCACGCCCGGGCACTTCGGCCTTTACACCGGCGGCAATCCTTTCGCAGCGAGTCGCGTCATTTACAATCGAGTCGAGGGCACACCGAATGTTGGCAGTACGACGGCAGGTTGCGACGGACATGGCACGTTGAACGCCCACATCATCATGGGATACAACGCCGCGCCGCCGGGGTTTCCGCATACGGATTCGGCCGGTTATCACTACGGGTTGGGCGTGTGCCCATTTGTGAAACTGGGATCGTCGGTAATTTTCGATTCAGATGCTTACACATTCCCCAACTTTGCCAATCTGCAATCCAAGGCGTACCACGACGGCGCGCGGATCAGCGCGAACAGTTGGGGTGCGACGAACAACACGTATTCCGTGGACTCGCAGACGTACGATGCACTGGTGCGCGACGCGCAGCCGGGCGGTTCAACATTTCCCACGGCGGGCAACCAACAAATGGTCATCGTGTTTGCGGCTGGCAACAAAGGGTCTGCGGCAAACACCGTGGGTTCGCCGGGCACGGGGAAAAATGTCATCACTGTTGGCGCCTCGGAAAACGTCCAGTCGTTCGCACCGGCGAACGGCGGAAACAGCGCGAACGGCAGCGACGGTTGTGGTGTTACAGATGCGAGTGCCAATAATGCGAACGACATCGCGAGTTTTTCGAGCCGAGGTCCGTGCAGTGATGGACGGCAGAAACCTGACCTTGTTGCACCGGGGACACATGTCAGCGGCGGTGTCGGGCAGAGCAACACGGCCACGAGCGGCAACGGTGTGGCCATTGCGTGCTTCAAAGCTTCTGGAGTTTCCGCGTTGCCTGGCGCTGGCGCCTGTGGAACGCCAACAATTGGGAACGCGAACAATTTTTTCCCACTTGGCCAGCAGTTCTACACCGTGTCGTCCGGGACGAGTCACTCGACTCCTGCCGTGGCTGGAGCATGTGCGTTGTTGCGGCAGTATTTCATCAACACGAATCTTGCGCCGCCGAGTCCTGCGATGACGAAGGCGTATCTGATGAATTCAACGCGTTATCTCACCGGTGTCAGCGCGAACGACAATTTGTGGTCGCCGAATCAGGGCATGGGCGAGTTAAACATCGGCACGGCGTTCGATGGCACGCCGCGAGTACTGCGCGATCAAATGCCTGCCGACAAGTTTACGGCCACGGGACAGACGCGCGTATTCACCGTGTCCGTCACCGACACGAACAAGCCGTTCCGCGCGACTTTGGCATGGACGGACGCGCCAGGCAGCACCACAGGCAACGCGTTCAACAACGATCTGGATATGACCGTGACCGTCGTTGGCAACACCTACAAAGGCAATGTTTTCACCGGATCGTTTTCGACAACCGGCGGTTCGGCGGACGCAAAGAACAACGTGGAGAACATTTTTCTTCCGGCTGGAACGGCTGGAACGGTTGTTGTGACGGTGAGTGCGGCGAACATCAATTCCGACGGTGTGCCGAATGAAGCCCCGTCGCTCGATCAGGATTTTGCGCTCGTGCTCTACAATGTTTCCGGCGTGGCGGTGAGCGGTTACTCCATGTCAGGCGAGAGCTGTTTCCCGACGAACAACGCGGTGGATGCCGGCGAAACAGTGACGGTCAATTTCCAGATCGTAAACTCCGGCACGGCGGACGTGTCGGATCTGACGGCAACATTGCTGGCGACGAACGGCGTTCTGTTGCCCAGCGGCCCGCAGAATTATGGCACGGTGTCGGCAGGTGGTGCGTCCGTGAGTCGTCCGTTCACATTCATTGCGGATGGGAACTGCGGTGGTTCAATCACTGCCACGTTGCATTTGCAATCCGGTGCGACGGATCTCGGCACGGTCACGCAGGTCATACCCATCGGCAACATCGTGGTGCAGACGTTTAATTTTACTAACGCGACCTCGCTTACAATTCCCAGCAGTGGTGCGGCGTCGGTCTATCCTTCAATCATCACTGTTTCGGGAATCACCGGTACGGTGACCAAGGTGACGGCAACTCTGCGTGGATTGTCGCACCGGTTTCCGGATGATATTGACACCTTGCTCGTGAAAAGCGGCGGCACGAATGTCATGCTGATGTCGGACGTGGGCGGCAGTCCGGACATCAATGGTGTCACACTTACGTTCGACGATGGCGCGGCAGCTTCACTCCCGGATTCCACCAGCATCACCACGGGAACGTGGAAACCAACAAACGTGGACATGTCGTCGGACGTCATGCAATCCAACGCGCCCGCAGGGCCATTCGGCACGACGTTGTGGGCCTTGACTAACGGGAATCCAAACACCACGTGGTCGCTTTATGTCCGCGACGACAGCAACATGGATTCGGGCAGTCTCACGCAGGGCTGGGTGTTGAGCATCACGACTTCCAACGTGTATTGCTGCGACAGCGCCCTGAATACCGCCGACCTTGGAGTTTCGCAAGCCGCCTCTGGCTCGGTGACAAGCGTTGGCGGTAATGTGACGTTCACACTCGTCGTGACAAACCACGGTGCAAATCCATCGGCGTTTGTCACTCTGTCGAACCTTTTGCCGCCGGGACTGGGTTTTGTTTCCGCAACAGCATCGCAGGGTGTTTGCTCCAACGTCGGTGGCGTGGTGACGTGTTCGCTGGGATTGTTGAACGCAAATGAATCGGCAACGGTGACGATTGGGACAACTGCCTTAAACGGAGGATTGATGACCAACCATGTGATGGTTGGCAGTGGAACGCTTGATCCCGTGCCGGCGAACAACACCGCGCAGCTTGCTGTATTCGTCAACACACCGCCTGTGATTTCGGATGTCGCCAACAAGATGATACCTGAAAACGCCGACACTGGAACAATCGCATTTACAATCGGTGATGCAGAAACAAGCCCTGGCGATCTGACTTTGCTGGTGGAATCGTCCAACGCGAATCTCGTTCCGCCCGGGAACATCACGTTGAGCGGAAGTGGAAGCAATCGCACAGTCCTGATCACACCCGCAACGAATCAGTTGGGCGACGCCACAATAACGCTGATTGTGAGCGACGGACTGGCGACGTCGAGTGATTCCTTTGTGGTGTCCGTGATGCCAGCGAACTCCATGCTGGTGCTTGTGCCGGTAGGTGATCATATCGTTGTTGAAGGTGCGACGCTGACGTTCACAAACATGGTGAGCAGCGGCGGGTCGCCGGCTGGATTCGTTTTGTTCAGTCTTGTTGGCGCGCCGTCTGGAGCGACGATTGATCCAACCAATGGTATTTTTGCATGGACTCCAACAGAATCGCAAGGACCTGGAACGAATCAGTTCTTTGTGGTCGCCACAGACGGTGGCCTGCCGGGTCTGAGTGCGACGCAGAGTTTCACGGTAATTGTGATCGAGACAAACGTCGCGCCGGTCCTCTTGCCGATACCGGAACAAATCGTTGTCGAAGGCGACACTCTTATGCTGACGAATGTGGTGACGGATGTTGATCTACCGGCGAACGCGCTCACATTTACGTTGTTCGCCGCGCCGACGAATGCCGTGCTCAACCAGACCGATGGCGTCTTTGCCTGGACTCCTGTGGAAGCACAAGGACCGGGTACAAACGTCATCACGATCATTGTGACGGATGACGGGCTGCCGTCGTTGAGTGCAACGCAGAGTTTCACGGTGATTGTGCTCGAAACGAACGAGCCGCCGACGTTGGCGGCTGTATCCAATCACTATGTTGTCGTCGGGGAACAGATCACGATCACCAACTTGGCTTTTGACGCTGATCTGCCAGAAAACTTTCTGACCTTCTCGTTGCTTAACGCGCCGACGAACGCAACGATTGATCCGACGAACGGTTTGATCGAGTGGACACCGTTACCGTCGCAGTCTTCATCCACCAACAACATTGTTGTTGTCGTGGCGGACGACGGAGTGCCGAGTCTCAGCGCGACCCAGAGTTTTACGGTGGTTGTGATTGCGAGCAATTTGCCACCGGTGCTTGGTGTCATTTCCAATTTCACATTGATCGAAGGCGACACGCTCACGTTCACCAACGTCGTGAGTGATGCGGACATTCCTGCGAACACACTTTTGTTCAGTCTCCTTGCAGCACCAACGAATGCAGTGCTTGATGGAACAAATGGTGTATTCACATGGACTCCGCTGCCTGCGCAGGCTCCTTCCACCAATGTCATTGTCGTGATCGTGACGGACGATGGTGTGCCGGTGTTGAGCGCGACGCAAAGTTTCAGCGTGTTGGTCTTGCAGACCAATCACCCGCCGGTTCTTGCGGCAATTGCGGATCGGATGATTCACGCGGGGACGTTGGTGCGATTCACGAACGCGGTCACGGACGTAAATCTGCCGCCGGATGCATTATCGTTCAGCCTGGATGCGGGCGTGCCCCCTGGCGCGACGGTCGGTGCAAGTGATGGCTTGTTCCTTTGGGCGACGAGTGATGCCGATGCGAACACAACGAATATCATTACGGTGCGCGTGACGGATAACGGTCTGCCGCCGCTCTCGGATGCGATGAGTTTTATGCTGACGGTTGTCGAGCGGCCTTTGATCACGTCGTTGGAATTTACCAACCAGACCGTGCAGGTCACATGGAGCGCGGTATCGGGGCAGGGGTATCAACTGGAATACACGACGAACCTGTCCCAGACCAACTGGAGCGTGGTTTTGCCTGACGTGATTTCAAACGGAGCAACAGCCGCGCAAACGAATATTTTTGATCAGGTCATCCCACAGTATTACCGCGTGCGGGTTTTGCCGTGAGGTAGCCGCGTCTTCCAGTGCGTCATTTCTTCGCGACAAAAATCTGGAATATACCCAGGGCGCAGAGCACGCCTCCTCCAATGTAAAGCCACATCGGCTTGTCCCCGGGTGAACCTGTGAAAACCTGCTGCAATTGTCCCTCGATTGATTGCGCCATGTTGTAGCCCCAGACAATCAGGAGCACTCCCGCCACCAGGCAGACGATGCCGACAACTTTTTGCATGGCGCGACTATCTCAACGTGGTTGCAAACGTGTCAACAAATGAAGGTGGAACAGATGTGGCCCGAGGGGGCGATCGGGTTTGCACTCCCTATCTATCTTGAGCGTGAGGTGGGGTGTGCGGTGAAACGCACAGTTCCCGACAGTGCTCGTTTATGGCAAAAGGTGCGGCAACCAGTTTACCAAACGATAAAAATTTACAACCGGATGCAGGATTCCTAGACTGCCCGCCGGTACAAACACAAAACCTGATGCGGCAATTCATCAATATCGCCACGAACGCGTTCATGGAACTGGTGCGCCAGCCCGTGTTTCTGCTGTTGATGACCGCGTCGTCGGCGTTTGAGATTTTTCTCGCCACGCCATTTTATTTCGCGTTTGGCGACGAGCCAAAACTGGTGAAGAACAGTGTGCTGGCGGTGATGCTGCTCTCGGGATTGTTTGGCGCGGTGTTGAGCGCGTCGGCGTCACTCGCGCGTGAAATTCGTTCCGGCACGGCGCTGGCCGTATTGTCCAAGCCCGTTGGCCGAGCGCAATTTCTTCTCGCCAAGTATGCCGGGCTGATCCTTGCGCTGGCAGTCATGACCTATGTGAATCTGATCGCTGCGCTCATCGCAAGCCGGATGGCGTTTGATGCGTACGGCAGCACTGATATTGCGGCGATTTCGATCTTTGCCGGTGGTGTCGCGGTGGCGTACCTGCTGGCGGCGTTCAGCAATTATTTCCTGCACCGGCCTTTCGTGAGCGACGCGGTGTTCGCCCTGTTGATCCTGGTGACGGTGGCGGCGTTTTTTATTTTCCAGTTCACAACACAGAAGCAGAGCAGCGACGCGATGGCAGTGGTGGACTGGCGGTTGGTGCCGGCGGGTTTGTTGATTTTGCTGGCTCTCTGGATACTTGCGGCGCTTGCGCTGGCGTGTTCGACACGCTTTGAAATGATTCCGACGCTGGCGATCTGTTCGGCGTTTTTTCTGATCGGGCTGATGTCGGATTATTTGTTCGGTCGTCCGTCGGAGAAAGGGCACTGGTGGGCGACGATTCTTTACAGCATCGTTCCGAACTGGCAAAACTTTTGGGTCGCCGACGCGCTTGATACGGGCAGGAGCACGTTTCAGTGGGGCTACGTTGGCAAGGCGCTTGGTTATGCCGCGTGTTACATCGGCGCGGTGCTGTCGCTGGCGGTGATGTTTTTTGAGGATCGGGAATTGAGTTGAAGTCATGGAACGCAACACACAAAAGAACGGACTGATAAACCTGCTCGCGCTGCTGGCGGCGGGCGCGGCGGCCTTGATCGTGGCCAGCGTGGCCAATTCACTGGCGGGCCGCGTGGCCTCGGTGTTCCTCGGCCTCGGCGTGCTGACGTCATTCGTGAGCTGGTTCCAGATGCGGCTCGAAGAACGGGAGCGGATCGAGAAGCTCGAACTGGATGAACTCGCGCGTTCCAAGGCCTCCTCGACGTTGTTTGAATCCAAGGAATCGGAAATTTTTCCCGCGCAACGGGCCCGCGCACAGTTTGAAAAGTTTTTTGTTCCGGGCTTTACCATTCTCCTGCTTGCGTTGGAAATCGCCGGCGCAATTCTGATCTGGCGCAGTCTTGGTACGATCACTTACACCGGAATCCTTGCCGACAAGATGCTCGTGGCTGCGGGTTTGTTCGGCGGGCTGACGCTCATTTTGTTCATCCTCGGTCGCTTTGCGGTGACCATTTCACGGCTGGAGGACAATCGTCTGCTGCGGCCCTCGTCCAATTTTGTGCTTCTCGGCGCGTATCTCAGCTTGCTTTGCATCATCGCGGCTGTCGGGCCGAAGATGGAATTCGACCGGGCCGATCTTTACATCGCCAAGGGATTTTGCGTCGTGCTCGGTTTGCTCGCGTTGGAAACGCTCGCCACGCTCGTCTTCGAAATCTACCGCCCTCGCGTCAAGGGCAAGATAACGCGCCCGCTATACGATTCGCGACTTGTTGGACTGCTGGCGCAACCGGAAGGGCTTGTTGCTACTGCGGCGCAAACTCTTGACTACCAGTTCGGCTTCAAGGTTTCAGAGACGTGGTTTTACACAGCGTTCAAGAAATCCCTGCTCTGGGTTGTGGCGTTGCAAATCATCGTGCTCCTGCTTTCGACGTGTGTGGTGTTCATCGAGCCGGGCGAACAGGCGTTGCTGGAACGTTCCGGCAAGTCGGTCGTTGGTCGGGAAGTGCTCGGACCGGGAGGTCATTTCAAGATGCCGTGGCCGTTGGACCGCGTCTATCGTCATCGCACGGAGGAAATTCAGACGCTGAACGTGGGCTTCACACCGTCGGAAGAGCACGGGGAGACAGTGATGCTTTGGACCAAGGCCCATTCGAAGGAGGAAAATTTCCTTGTCGCGAACCGTGCCACCGTGGCAACGACCGCAGGCGAAGATACGGATTCCCGCAAGGCGCCTCCCGTGAGCCTCGTCACTGTGAGCATCCCGGTTCAATTTCAAATCACAGACATCAAGGACTGGTTCTACAACCACGAGAGCGGCTCGAATCTGTTGCAACAGATCGCCACGCGTGAAGTCGTCCGCTTTCTTGCAAGCGTTGACCTTGATGAAATGATGACTCACACCCGGCTGGAATCTTCGTGGGCGTTGCGGGAGCGGATACAAACGGCTGCGGATGGATACAAGCTCGGCGCGAAGATTCTGCATGTCGGCCTGGAGGATTTGCATCCGCCGGTGAAGGTCGCGGCGGATTACGAGAAACGTGTCGGGGCAATTCAACAGGCGCGGGCCAGGGTGCTTGCCGCTCAAGCGGACGCCATCAGGACAAACGCAATGGCCGGTGCCGCCGCCTTTGCCACCATCAATTCCGCCGAGGCCGAGCGTTTGCGGCTCGAGCAGAACGAACTCTCCCGCGCCGCAGCGTTCACGAACCAGCTTCCCGCATACAACGCCGCCCCCGCGGTTTATTTGCAGCGCCTCTATGCGCGCTCTTTCACCCGTGCCACTGCCGGCGCTCAGAAATATGTTTTGCTCACGACCAATACTGCCAACGTCATCTCCTTTGACCTGCAACGAAACGCAGGCCAAGAATACATCAACCAGCTTGGCAGCGCGATCACCCAGCCAAAGAAGTAATTGATTCCATGAAACGAAACCTCGCAACCATCGTTGTCGGCGCGTTGATACTTGTCATCGCCGCGCTGCTGTTGTTCACGTTCCAGCTACGCCAGTCGGAGGTGGCCGTCGTCACAACGTTCGGCAAACCCACCAGCGAATTCACCGAGCCGCGCCCGTATCCGTTCTTCAAATGGCCGTGGCCGATCCAGACCGTCTATAAACTCGACAAGCGCATCCAGAACTTCGAGGACAAATTCTCGGAGACCCTGACGGCGGACAACAACAACATACTCACACGCGTGTATGTCGGCTGGAAGATCAGTGATGCAAAAACATTTTTCCCGAAGTTTGCAGGGGGTTCGATTGCCGCCGCAGAGAGGCAGCTTGAAAGCGTCATCAGCCAGGCCAAGACTGCAATCGTCGGCAAGCATCCCCTTTCTGATTTCGTCAATGCGAACGAGAAGGAGTTAAAATTTGACGCCATTGAAGGTGAGATCAAGGCCCAGGTGCAGTCGCAGTTGAAGCAGCAGAACTGGGGCATCGAGATTGATTATCTTGGCATCAAACAGCTCGGCCTGCCTGACAGCGTCACTGCTGCGGTGTTCGAGCGCATGACCGCCGAACGCACGGTGCTCGTGAGCAAATTGCAAAACGAAGGCCAGGCCGAGGCGGATAAGATCCGATCGTCCGCCGAGCGCGAAGCGGCGGAGAAGGTCAATGCCGCCCAGAGCAAGGCAAAGGAAATTCGTGCCAGCGGCGAGGCCGTGGCGGCGCAGGTGTTGCCGGTGTTCCAGCAGAATCCTGAGCTTGCCATATTCCTGCTCAAGACCGAGGCGCTTGAATCCGCGCTCAAGGAACGTTCGCAACTCATCTTTGATGCGAACACACCACCGTTTGATCTGTTCAAGAGTCTGCCCAAATCGGGGAAGTAAACATGAGCAAAGAACACGATCATCAAAAAAACGCCGCGCAGGTGGACAGCGGGTCGCAGGCGCTTTCAGAGGCGTTGCACAGCAGCTTTGCCGTCGTCAAGTTCGTGATGGGCGCGCTTCTCGTTTTGTTTTTTTTGTCGGGAATCTTCACCGTCGGTCCGCAGGAGAAAGCCATCAAGCTGCGCTTTGGCAAACCCCAGGGCGAAGGCGAAAAACTTTTGCTTGGCGCAGGTCTGCATTGGGCGTTGCCTTATCCCATTGATGAAGTGGTCAAGATTCCGATAACGGAAATTCAAACCGTCAAATCCACCGTGGGTTGGTTTCAACAATCGTCCAATGAAGAGGCGCTCGGTGGCAAACCCCAGCCCAAGCCATCACTTAACCCCGAGGTGGATGGCTATGTCCTGACCGCCGACGGCAACATTCTTCACTCGAAAGCCACGCTGAGTTATCGCATCGAGGATCCGGTGCGGTGTGTGTTTGATTTCACCAGCGGCACGAATGGCGGGTTCTCGCTCGCAGGTGTATCCAACGCCGTCCAGAACACCCTCAACAACGCGCTTGTCCAGACTGCGGCGCGATACAAGGTGGATGACATTCTGTTGCGTGATGCGTTTGGTTTTCAGGAAGCGGTGAAGCGGCGCATGACCGCGCTCGCTGCGTCGCGCAACCTTGGCATCACTGTTGAACAGTGCGTGGTGGACACACTCGCACCCGGCCAGCTTGACCCGGCGTTTCAGGCCGTCAACAACGCGTCGCAGAACCGCGCCAAACTCATCGCGGAAGCCCAGAGTTATCATAACCAGGTTACCAATCAGGCCGGAGCCAGCGCCGTCGCATTGATCAACACCGCCGAAAGCGACCGTCAACGACTCATCAGCGAGATCAATGCGGAGGCGAAAAGGTTCAAGGACTTGCTGCCTGTTTACGAAGCGAATCCACGCTTCTTTTCCGAGTCACGACTCGTGGAAATCGTTGGCCGCTCGCTGACCAATTCCGATTTCAAGGCACAGTTGCCTCTCACACAGGTTGAACTCCGTCTGCTCCTCAACCGCGAGCCGCCAAAGCCAAAGCCGCCGGAGACAAAATGAGCGACTGCCAACAATTGAATTAACGAACCGCGCCATGCAAATCACCTCTCTCCTCAGTCAGCAGGAAACCGGGCACAAGCACGAGCCGGGTTGCGGCTGTGGTCACGACCACGAGCACGCGCCCGTGCGCCTCAAGCAGACGCTTGCCGGTGTTGTGTTCGTTCTCAATGCGTTCGTTGTGGACTGGGCATTCCCTGGTTCGCACACGGTGGCCAGTGCGAGCGCGTTCATCGGTGCGATCATTCTCGGCATTCCGATCATGATGGTCGCCATAAAGGACCTGAAGATCGGACGTCTCAGCATCAACGAACTTGTTGCCATCGCCGTGCTCGCAGCGTTTGCATCGGGCGATTACAAGACGGCGGGCGTCGTCGCGTTTTTCATGTTGCTCGGCGAGATCATCGAGACCCGCACGGCAGAAGGCGCGCGGGATTCCATCGAGTCGCTCATTAAACTTACCCCGACCAAGGCGCGGCGCATAAAGGCAGACAAAACGGAGGAAGAAGTCGCTGCCAGCCAGCTTGCGGTTGGCGATGTGATCCGCATCCGGCCCGGTGACAATGTCGCGGCGGACGGCACGATTCTCAGCGGTCAGGGTTCTTTCAATCAAGCTACGATCACGGGTGAATCCTTGCCCGTGGACAAGAAACCCGGCGACGAAGTTTTCGCAGGCACACTGAACCTGACCGGCGTTTTGGAGATCAAGGTCAGTCGCGCCGGCACGGATACGACGCTTGGCCGCGTGCGCGAACTGATTCTCGCAGCCGAGAAAACCAAGCTCCCGATCATGAAGATCGTGGATCAATACATGGGTTTCTACACGCCGCTGGTGCTAGTCATTGGTGCGCTTGTCTGGGCGTTCACCCACGATCTTACGCGTGTCATCGCTGTGCTCGTCGTCTCGTGCCCATGCGCTTTCATTCTGGCAACGCCCACCGCGATGGTCGCTGCGCTATCCGCAGCTGCGCGTCTGGGAATTCTCATCAAAAACGTCGCCGATATCGAGGCTGCGGCGAAGATCAATGCATTCATCTTTGACAAGACAGGAACGCTCACCACCGGTGAACTCGCCGTCAGCCGCCTCGCGCCAATCGGTGATACGAAACCCGCAGAACTCTTGCGCATCGCGGCCAGCGCGGAAAAGTACAGCAACCATCCGACGGCAAAGGCTCTGGCGACAATTTCCGCCGAAGCCGGAGTGCCGCTCGTCGAGCCGAAGGATTTCACAGAGACTGCCGGTCGCGGTGTGAAGGCGGATGTCGGTGGAGCAAAAGTTTTGGTCGGTCGCGCCCAATGGCTCAAGGACAACGGAGTGAAGGATGATTTCGAGAAGTCTGTTGACTTGAATGAAACCGAGGGTTGGAGTTTGATTTTTGTGGCGCGCGAAGGGAAGTGCATCGGCTGGGTCGGATTGCAGGATCGCACCCGCGCCGAGGCGAAGGAATCGCTCGCAGAGTTGAAGCTCGCCGGAGTGCGGCGCATCGCGATGATTTCCGGTGACCGCCAGCCTGTGGCGACGCGCGTGGCTGCGGAGATCGGTTGCGAAGAGGCTCAAGGCGATTGTCTGCCGCAGACCAAGGTTGAATTTGTCCGTGCGGTTAAAGCGAAAGGCTACAAGGTCGCGGTGGTCGGTGACGGTGTGAATGACGCTCCGGCACTTGCGGCGGGCGACATCGGCATCGCGATGGGCGCGGCGGGCAGCGAGGTGGCGATCCACAGCGCGACGATTGCGCTGATGAACAATGATCTTCGCCGCCTTCCGTTTCTCATCAAGCTCTCGCGCAGCACGCGCGCGGTCATCAACCAGAATTTCCTGTTTGGCGTATTCTTCATCATCGTTGGATTGAGTGCTGCGGCGTTTGGTCTGGTCGGACCGATCTTCGCCGCGATCCTGCACAACGTGGGTTCGCTGATTGTGATATTCAACAGCGCCCGCTTGGTGCGCAAAGGCGAGGAGTTGGAGCATTATCAGCCTGAGACTGTCGTTGCTGACAGCGATCGAGGTGGGCAACCCAGGCAACTTGTGCCAAACCCGGCCTGAATAAAACCCGCTCGAAATTCGGCAGGATAGATTTTTATGACCAACACCGAACCAAACACAAGCGGAGAGGTTGTCATCTCCGTGCGCGGGTTGACCAAGGTGTTCAAGGATTTCTGGGGTCGGCCAAAGGCGCGCGCGGTGGACAACGTGGACTTTGACGTGAAGCGTGGCGAGGTGTTCGGACTGCTCGGGCCGAATGGCTCCGGCAAATCCACCACGGTCAAAATGCTTCTCGGCCTGTTGTATCCGACCAAGGGCCATATCGAAGTCTTTGGCCAGTCGCCACGTCACGTGAAGACCAAGGCTCGCATTGGTTATCTGCCCGAAGAATCTTACCTCTACCGCTATCTCAACTCGCGCGAGACGCTCGACTTCTTTGGCAACTTGTTTCAGCTCGACAAGGGAGATCGTGACAATCGCGCCGAGCAGTTGTTGGAAATGGTTGGATTGAATCAGACGCGCACCCGTGCCGTGGGCGAGTTCTCGAAAGGCATGCAACGCCGCATCGGTCTGGCCCAGGCGCTCATCAATGATCCTGACCTGGTCATTCTCGATGAGCCGACGGCAGGCCTGGATCCGATCGGTTGCCGTGAAATCAAGGATTTGATCATCGCGCTCGCCAAGCGCGGCAAGACGGTGATTCTGAGCAGCCATTTGCTTTCGGACGTGGAGGATGTTTGTGATCGCGTCGTGATTTATTACGGAGGCAAGGTTCAGGCGATCGGCACATTAAAGGAATTGCTCGCCAAGCCCGACACGTTGCGCATCACCACGCCGGTGTTGCCGCGTGAGACGATGGAGCGTGTATTGGCAACCATCCGCAAGGACGCGGGTGATGGCGAGGTGCGCGTGGATAATCCCACGCAGAATCTGGAAAGTTACTTCCTCGAAGTGGTGGAGAAAGCCAAGAGGGCTGCGTCTGAAACCAGTGGTGCGCAATCTGGCGCCAAGGTGGCCGCCTACCTGCGCGGTGATGGCGACGCAAAGCCCAGCACGGAGAAAGTTTTGGAGAAACTCACGCTGCCGCAGGCGGCGGGTGTCGCACCAACTCCCCTGAAAGCCGTCGAGGATTCTGTGGATGAGAAAAAGTTGGATGAGTTGACGAAGGCTGCGCCTGCGCCCGCGCCTGCCAGAGCCGCAACAACAAGCGAACAAAAGCCTGAAGACTTGACGAAGGCAGACGAGAAGCTTTCGTCGTTGCTCGGGAAGAACAAGTAACCGGTTCATAGGGTTCATGTCGCGAGAGTTTCATATTTTTACAAATCCTTCCGCTTCTCCAGTTGCGGTGAAGAATGGATTTTGTTGGCCAGGGTTTTTCCTGACATGGATTTGGGCATTTGCGCGTGGCTTGTGGTTGCCTGGAAGTTTTTTGCTCGTGATAAATGCCGCCGTCCTATCGTTTGTTTTTTTTGGGTTTGAGGGCAGTCAAGTGGTGTCGATCCTTCTAGGGTTAGGTGCTCAGGTTGCTGTCGGTCTAAAGGGAAATGTTTGGCGCATCAAAAAACTGGAACAGTCTGGATTCGGTTTTGTTGGGGTTGTCTCTGCTGGATCTGTTTCAGAGGCGATTGGTGTATTTGCAAGAGGCGGCGACTTAAGGCGGGTCGTGAATCATGAAGGTTCGTCATTGTTTTCATTGCCCGGCGGATTTCAGCGGGTCTTCGCCATCGCGCTCTTGACCTGGAAAGCCGCCTTCCGATTCCGGCTTTTCATCGTCATCGCAGTGTTGTTGCTCGCGGCGGTGGTGGGGTTGCCCATACTCATCAAGGATGACGGCACTGCGCGCGGGTTCACGCAGATACTCCTGACCTATACTTTGAGTGCCATCACGGGTTTGCTTGGGCTTTCGACGCTCTGGCTTTCCTGCGGGACGCTTGCCCGCGATATTGAGGAGTGCCAGTTGCAGATGGTGGCGGTGAAGCCCATCTCACGCTGGCAGATATGGGTTGGCAAATGGCTCGGCATCATGTCGCTCAATGCCGCGTTGCTGGCGATTTCGGGCTTTGGTGTTTTTGCCCTTCTTCAGTGGCGCGCCACCAAACTGCCCGAACAGGAACAACACGTTTTGCGCAACGAAGTGCTCGTGGCGCGTGGTTCGGCGAAAGAGGCCAGCGTGGAGAATGAGCTCGAAGCCGAGACAAATACCCGCATGCAGGCTGCCATCGAGAAGGCGGGAGAAAAAAATCTCGACCTGAAGGAACTGAAGCAACAGATCAAGGAGGGGCTGAAGGCGGAGATGCAGGTCGTGCCGCCGCGCTACACGCGACCCTGGCAGATTGATCTGGGCGTTGCCCATCATTTTCTAAAAGACCGTCCGTTGTATTTGCGCGTGAAGTTCAATGCTGCGGAGAAGAGTCCATCCGGAACTTTTCTAGCTCTCTGGCAGGTGGGCGTGCCCAAGAAAACACAACTATGGCAGACGGATGCGCCCATGAGTCTGGCTCCTGACACATTTCACGAATTTGAAATCCCGCCAAACCTTTTCGACGCGGACGGCAAGCTGACAATTCTCTTCATGAATCCAAACAACACGGCGATCCTGTTCCCGCTCGAAGACGGCATGGAGGTGTTGTATCGCGAGGGAGGATTCGGGCTGAACTTCGCGCGCGGCCTCGGAATTATTTTCTGCTGGATGGCATTGCTGGCGTCATTGGGGCTGGCTGCGGCGAGTTTTCTTTCCTTTCCGGTGGCGGCGTTTGTTTCCCTGGCTGCGCTCATTGTCACGTTCTCGACAGGCACACTGGCGAGCGCGGTGGAGCAGGGAACTGTGATGGGTCAGGACGAGGAAACGGGACAAACGGGGCACTCGGTGGTTGATCTCGCGGTGATTCCGGCGTTCAAAGCGATTCTTGGCGTGGTCGGTTTTGCGAAGGATTTCTCCCCGGTGGAAGCGTTGAGCTCGGGTCGCAGTATTACGTGGAACGAACTAGGGATGGCGTTTGCCAAAATCGTCCTGTTCCTCGGCGGTGTGCTTGCCGTAATTGGCATCTGGGCGCTGGAGCGCAGGGAACTGGCGACGGCCCAGAATCAGTCGTGAGGATGAAGTCCGGAGTCCACAGTCCAATGTCCCGAGTCTAAAGTTTGAAACATGTCAGGTCGCGTCAAAAAAATAATTCTGCTCGCGCTCGCCACCGTGTTGTTCGTGGCGGTGTCGCCGATCCAGCGCGCGTTGAACCGCGATCGCGAGCGGCTTGGCTTGACGCGGATTGAGCCGCTGGAGAACGCGCCACCTGTACTGGCGTTTACCACGGTGGCGCTTGGAGGCTTTCGCGGGTTGATCGCCAATGCGCTGTGGATTCGTGCCACCGATTTGCAGGACGAGGACAAATTTTTCGAGCACTCGCAACTCGCCGATCTTATCACAAAGCTTGAGCCGCACTTTGTCCAGGTCTGGCTCGTGCAGGCTTGGAACATGGCCTACAACATTTCGGTGAAGTTCAAGGACAAGGAGGATCGCTGGCGCTGGGTCGAGCGCGGCATCGAACTGCTCCGGGATGACGGCCTGCGATTCAACCCGAACGAGACGCTCATCTATCGTGAACTGGCGTGGTTCTTCCAGCACAAGATGGGGGCGAACCTGGATGACTGGCACAATTTCTACAAACAGTCATGGGCGAATGAAATGGCGGTGGTGTTCGCAAAGAAAGCGCCCGACCTCGAGGAGATGATCAATCCGCAGACCGATGACGCCAAGATGCGCGCCAAGTTGTTGCGCGAAAAATACAAGATGGATCCGGTGTTCATGAAGGAGGTCAACACGCTCAATGGTCCGCTGGACTGGCGCTTGCCCGAGGCGCACGCGATCTATTGGGCCTCCGTGGGTTTGCAAAAGGCAAAGGAAAATCCCACACGCACCAAGGCGGATGATTTGATCCAGTTGCGTCGCGCCGTTTACCAGTCCATGCAGATGAGTTTTCAGCGCGGCAGGATGGTGGCGAATCCGTTCAACAAGACGTTCGAGCTGGGGCCGAACATTGACATCATCCCCAAGGTCAGCGCCGCCTATGAGCAAGCGATGGTTGAGGATGCGCAGAACGCGGATCATATCGCGACTGCGCACCGGAACTTTCTGCGCGAAGCGGTCTATACATTGTACGGCCACAATCGCATCGCCGATGCTGCACGCTGGTATAAATATCTCGGTGAGAAATATCCGAACAAGACCATCATTGATGGCGACCCCAATTCCTACCCGCGTAACGTGACGCTGGAGGAATACGCCATGGCGTGTCTCAAGGTTGACGTGTCGGAGACCAATAACGCCAAGATACAGGCACGCATCGAGGAGTTGCTCATACGCGCATTTCTTGATCTGACGATCGGTGAGAATGAACGTTCCGCAGGATACCGGGGATTGGCGCGACTGCTCCGTTCCACCTATTTGAAGGAAACCACCGTTCGTCCGGACGCGCTGCGGATTGCGCCGATCGAGGAGATTGAAAATAAAATCCTGGACAGAATGTTGGACCCGAAAGGCGAAATGCCCTTTGAGGTTCGAGCGGTCCTTCGCGCTCAGACAGGGCGTCCGCCCGAGGAGGCCGCTCCTGCCGATACCGGGACCAATGCGCCTGCGCTCAAGTAAAGTGATTCGCCCGGATGTTGGCATCGTCCCATCGGGGTTTCCCAACATTGCCTCTCTTCTTCCAGTGCCGTAACCTTCGCCCGCTGTGACCAAATCCAAAGTCCAAGACCCGCCTACGCCTGTCTCCGGCGCGGCAAGCCGCCCGTTGCGTGTGGGAATGATTTCTCTCGGTTGTGCAAAAAACCTTGTGGACGCCGAGATCATGCTCGGCTCGCTGCTTGCGGGCGGCGTCGAAATCACCAATGACGCCGCGCGGGCTGACGCCATGATCGTGAACACCTGCTCGTTCATTGACTCCGCGCAGGAGGAAAGTGTGGACACGATCCTTGAATCCTCCGAGGTGCGCGAGGCACGGAATCGGGGACAGGGATTGATCGTCTCCGGCTGCCTCTCGCAACGGTTCCGCGATGAATTGCCGAAGTTGTTTCCGGAAGTGGATGCGTTCATGGGCATAGATCAGGTGGCAAACGTGGGTCAGATCGTGAGACAGGCTCTTGAACGGCGTGCGGAAAAAATCAGGAATCCCGAGGTCGCAGTCCGGCGTCCAAAGTCCAAAGTGGTTGCGAAGCTGGCTGAGTTGGAAAAAGCTCGTGACCTGTCGGCTCACGAAAAGGAGGAATCCATCCGAGGCACTGACAAGTTTGGAAAAACGAAAGTCACAGCCACAATATCCACGCACCACGCACCACGCACCACGGTTTCGCCATCGCCACCAGCCGGCACCCAATCTCCGCTCCTCGACGTTACTGCCCGTCCCACCTACATCCCCGACTACGCCACGCCGCGATTCCGCCTTACTCCGCCGCATTTCGCCTACGTGAAAA
>JABFSR010000235.1 GCA_013140495.1 Verrucomicrobiota bacterium | reverse complement strand
CTCATTCCGGTGTCTGCTTTGGGGTTGCTTTGCAGCTCCGCGCACGCCGCCACTTTAGCCAGCGGCTCGGCCACGATTGATTACGACAAAGCCGCGTGGGATGTGCTCGCGGTGAACTATGGCTTGCCTCAACCGACGTTGACGCTGGCGGCGTTCTTCAATCAAACCCAGGCCAACACACTGACCTACGCCCAGACGCTGTCTGAACCGCAAACGAATCCACCGCCCGTTTACACCAATCAGATTTATGCGATGAACGGCACGGCGGTCACGAACCTGCCCAATCGCACCACGCAGCCTACCACCTTTGTGTTCACGCCCGGCGATCTCACCAATCACACCGGCAGCATCGGACTCGGCGGCATCGCACGCTTCAAAGTCACCGATCCTCCCGGCGGCGGCAACAGTGGCAACCTGCTCTTTGGCGACTTCACGCTGCAATTCAGCACTACTCGCATCGGATCGCCCCGGAATGGTTCGGGCTGGTATCTCAAGGGAAACATCCCTCCAGCAGCAGCGGCTTACGATTTGTTGAATGTGAGCCTCACCGAGACGCCGACTTCGCTCACGATTTCCGGCGACCTGTGCGTTTCCTACGAAGTCGCGAACCTGCTCTACGGAACGCCCGCCGATGCGTTGCGTGATGTCGGCGACTTTAAGTTCACAGCGACCTTCGCGAGTTCCACTCCGATCATCAGATGCGTCAGCAAGTCGGGTAACGACCTGATTGTTGAGGGCACGAACGGTGTTGCTGGCAGCAGTTATTCCCTGTTAAGCACAACCAGTATGACGCTGCCGATGACTGCGTGGGCAACCAACGCGACCGGCTTGTTCGATTCAAACGGCGCATCGTCCAACGCCATTCCGATCAACTCCAACGAATCGTTGCGCTTCTTTTGTTTGAAACAACCGTGAACCATCGTCTCCAATCGAAGTCCGGTTTCACCTTGATCGAATTGCTGGTGGTCATTGCCACCATCGCGATACTCGCTGCATTGTTGCTTCCCACACTCTCACAAGCAAAACGTCGTGCGAAGAGAACCATCTGCCTCAACAACCTCAAACAGTTCGCCCTCGCCGACACGATGTATCTCAACGATCACCAGCGCTTGCCGCTCGTAAATGAATTCGTGCCCAGCAGTTCAACGCTCGACCGCCTGACCACCATGGCGCAATATCTTGGCGTCACAGTTCCGCCGGGCCCGTTGTCCACCTGGCCGAAGCGCGCCGAACAGCCGCGCTGGATCAATTGTCCGATGGCCACCGAATCGGGCGTCGCCGAAGGTGTCACGCTCGGCGCGGGCGTGTACACCGGCTACATCTACGTCGGCGGCATCGAAGATTCCAAATTGATCTCCAGCGGCTTTGCCACCGTGATGAATCCGGGACAAGCCGCCGACCGAATCGCTTCCAAGCGCGGCGTGTTGTGGGCGGACATCCTTGATGAATTCGACAGCGCCGATCCGCGCCGCTACGAATTTTTTCACCGTCGCAAACCAGTCAAGTATTCCGACTTCCGTTTCCACGTTGAAGAACTCGACGGCATCCATCGCGCCTGGTCCGACGCTTCGGTGGAATGGACCAAAGGCAGCCGCCTCAACCTCTCCGGCGATGGCAGTCCCGATCTCCGCCTCAAACACATCATGGGCAACTATTATTTCTAACCACCAACACATAAACATGAATACAAATCCTCCCTCCATTTCGCGCCGCGACATGCTGCGTCTCCTCGCTCTGGCTTCCGCAGCGGGAGCAATCACGCCGCAACTCAGCAACGCCGCAGAATCAAATTCACCCGCCACGCTGCACGCCCACACACAACCGCAACTCCGCATGGGCAGCGAGCAGATTGCCATCCTCGTCTATCCCGAATTCACCGCGCTCGACGCGCTCGGTCCGCATTATCCTCTCGCTGGCATGATGGGCGCGACGGTTCGCTTCGTCGCCAAGACACTTGATCCCGTTCCGTCCGAAGGCGCGAGCAAGGGCGGTTTCTGCGTCAAGCCTCACATGACTTTTGCTGACTGCCAGGAGAACTTAGATTTGTTGCTCGTGCCCGGCGGCTTGACCGGCACGCTTGCCGCCATCGAAGATAAAGAGACGATCAAGTTCCTGCAAAGCCGCGCCGCGAAAACCAAACTTGTCGGCAGCGTTTGCACCGGATCGCTCCTGCTCGGCGCGGCTGGCCTGTTGAAAGGTCGCAAGGCCACAAGCCATTGGCAATTGCTCGAAGTCCTGAAAAACGTGGGCGCGACCCCGGTCGCGGAGCGGATTGTCTTTGACGGCACAGACCGCGTGACCGCCGCCGGAGTGAGCGCTGGACTGGATTTGGGCTTTGAACTCGTCCGTCGTTTCCGTGGTGATTTCTACGCCAAAGGAATTCAACTTCTTGGAGAATACGACCCACACCCACCGTTCCCAACCGGGGGCAACCCCCGCACTGCTGACAAAACCGTCGTGGACATGCTCAACATGATGCACGCACCGCTGGTGGAGAGGTTCCAAGAAGCCATTGCTCACACAAAGTCGAAGTAAGTCCGAGAACACACCGTGATAAACCAGACCAACAACCTGCAAACCCACGTCTGCGGGCCTATACGAAGCTGCAAAGTTTCCCGCCGCGAATACTGTATGTGGTTTCGCATGTTCAAATGCACACTGGTTCTCGCGTTGACACTTTCCCTCGGTCTGCACTGGGCGTTGATGCAAACAGTCGCCTGGACGGGCATGATCATCAGTTACTCCCGCGATGGCTCATTCACCGAAGCGGTGAGCAAAACCTTTGACGGACAGCATCCCTGCTGTTTGTGCAAGGTGATTCAAAAAGGCCGTGCTGAGGAAAAGAAACAAGAGGGGCAGCCGGTCAAGCCCGGCTCGAAACTTGAGCTGGGGTTGGTTTGGAGCTGTTCAGCGTTTGATTTCGCGTGCGAGCAGGAGCGAATTCCATCATTCGACTTGGACGCAGTTTCCAGACGCGAAGAACCGCCCAAGCCACGACCTCGGGCTTCATACGATAGCCTCGCCTGAGTTTGGTTCGCATTCCTGATTGCTGTTTTGGCCTCTGGCCAATGTCAGCAGAGGCCGCTTCCCTCAGCAGGCTGTCACTCACCCGACCCGATTCTCTCCGGTTGGTTGCGACGCTGGGCGGCATTGTGTGCCGTCTCCGCGCGCCGGAATTCCCATTTGGGAATCTTCGCAGCCATAAACTTGAAACCTTTTGAAATCGAAACTGAAAATTATGCAGAAAAGTAAATTGTTCCTTGGCGCACTGGCTCTGGTGCTTGCGCCTTCCCTCGTCCGTTCCGCAATCCTCACTGATGTCCCAATGCAAGGCGGCATGGCCATGCCGATGGTCTCCTATAACTCGGGCGATGGCATGATGCACGTCATGATGCCGATGGAGATTCCACAACTCACCCCGTTGCTCGTCAGCAATCCAAGCGACAGCTTCAATCCGACTGATCCGTGGTTTGATGCGCTTGATCCCAGCCGACAGGGAGCTTCGTTCAGCCGCCGTTACGGCTTCGTGATGGATGCAATGACCGATCCACTGCCAGCGGGCACGCAAATGTGGATTCGCAAACTGTCCGGCCCGGTGAACCTCAAAGTGTATCGCTACTCCAGTTCAGTGCCCAAGTCACTCACGCCGATCTTCGGCACGGACGGCACGACCAACGCGCTCTATTGGAACGGCATGATGTTCCATCCAGTGGTTGCCGCTCCGCCCGGAACAAACGGCTACACGGCCACATTCGAGGTTTATCTCCTCGATACCGCCAGCGGCCTGGAAGTTCCCAACTCCAGCAGCGGCCCGTTAGTGTTCGATTGGACGAACCTGCCGGATGGTCGTCCGGCATTGAGTCTGGCGCAACGTATCGTCGTGGCCTGGCCCTCCAGCACGACGACGAATTGGGTGCTCGAATCCGCGAGCACGGTCAACGCCACAACTTGGACGACGGTGACGAACTCTCCCGTAACTGTGGACGGCCAGCCGTCCGTGATTCTCAACGGCAGCGCCACGCAACAATACTTCCGGATGCGTTACCAGCCCTGATGTGAGGAACGGGGAATTCATGTCCAAAGCATCGAATAACGGCAAAGCGGCTGACGGCCTGCGGGTTTACACCCACAGGCCGGAAGTCCGCGCTGGCTTCACGTTGATCGAGTTGCTCGTCGTCATCGCGATCATCGCGGTGCTGGCGGCACTGCTGCTCCCGGCGTTGTCCCGCGCGAAGGAATCGGCCAGAACCACGCAGTGTCTGAATCAGATGCGGCAGCTTGGTCTGGCCGTGCGCCTTTATGCGGACGACAACGACGACACGTTTCCACGCAGTCAACATTCGGCATTCGCAAATGGCCAACTGCCGTGGGAACGGAGCATCGCTCCGCAACTCGGTTCAAGCACGACGACGTGGACGAACTTGTTGACGGGCGTTTACCACTGCCCGAGTGACAAGCGCACCACGCCGTGGAGTTACGGGTTCAACGTGTATTTTGAAGTTGGCCCGGACGATGATTACACCGGAAAGCCGGAGACCTGGCGGCGCGGCACGCAATTGCCGCGTCCCTCGGCCACAATCCTGTTCGGGGAAAACGCCAGCAGTGCCGACCATTTGATGGCGCACTTCTGGTTCTCGCTGGCCGATACCGCTGACCTCGCCGCCCGTCGCCACAAGGATCGGGCAAACTACACGTTTGCCGACGGGCATTCCGGGTTGCTGCCGCTCAACCGCGTGTTCGGCCCGCCACAATTGAACCTCTGGAATCCCTCGCTCGCACAATGAAAATAATTGAACAAGACAACATTCATGAAGAATCACATCACAATTCGACTGAAAACCGCCGCTGCCGTCCTGATGGTAGGCGCGCTCTGCATGGCGCACGCACAGACGCCAATCAAGGACGTGCTCGCACAAATTGACCCGGCCACCGGCAAAGCGAAGGACACTGCCACGGAGTTCTCCGTGAGCGGCGTCGTAGCAGCAAAACTCGCCTTGCCCGACCAAAAGGTGCTCGCGTTCGTACATACTCCGGGTGAACCCGCATTGGCTGTATTGGCTGATGCAAAAGATGGTGCACGTCTACTGCCACGAAACGTATTAAAGCTCGCCGGCAGGCTTGGCGAAGGTCCGATTGGCGCGGTGCTCGTCCTAAGCCCCGGAAGCCTCTCGGTTATGGAGAGCAACAAAATGTTCGCCTCGGTACCAGTCAGTGAAACACTGTTCAAAGACGCGACGGCTCTTGCAGGGCGTTACGTGCAACTTACCAACGTCACATTTGCACCAGGAAAGTTCGACGTGTCTGGCAAGATCAAGGTCAAGTGTGCTGAGGGCTCTGAAGTTACATTGTTGTTGGGCAAAGCCGCTGCAAACCGGGATGTGCCAGGGGAGACAACTGACGTCTTCGGTGTCATTGTCAAGTCCGGCAACGAATGGCAGTTGGCTGTTGCTCGCCTGCTTCCCGCCACGCGAAAGCAATCCCAAGCCATCGCCGAAAAACGCATGTGTCTTAGTTGCCACAACCCGGACACGTATCAGGTCGGCCCCGCATATCGTGATGTCGCGGCAAAATATCGGAACGATCCCGAAGCTATCGGCAAATTGATCGCGCAGATGGAAAACGGCGGCACAGGCAAATGGGGAACGAACGTCATGATCCCGCTCAAGGCGCTTGTCCCGCCCGAAGAAATGAAAACCCTGGCCCATTGGGTTTACAGCTATCGCTGGGACGCCCTGCTGGCCGAATGAACCAGCCGTCAGCCATGAGTCAGCACCGCACTCATTCCCATAGCCGCCTGCGATCACCGCCAAACGACAAATCATTCATCTATACCGTCATGATCTGCCACGACCAAGGACATGTTCGACCCAAATCCACGCGCTGATTGTCGAGAAATTCAAGACAACCATCACGAGGATAGGAAGCTTACAAAAGTAGGTCAGCTATCGGGAAAGCGAACACCACGCACTTTCTCCCAACCACAACAATAGAATGATTTGGGATGCAGGTATCAAAACCGAAACATTCATCTTTGGAATTTTGATGAGTTTCGCTGCTGCTGGTTCGCAATGTAACTGCATCCCTCAGCGGAGTCCGAAATCGAAACGCGGGCGCACTGCCATCTAATGTTGTATCTTTCCTGGAACTTCCGTATCGCGCGCCCGTCTTAATTTACAGATGAAGCAAATGCCCGCATTTTTTCCTTCCACTGCCGCGTTTGCAGATTATGCTCGCCCCGTGTTTGTTCGTCTCGGCCACATCCTTTTGATTCTCGCCCTGCTCGGTGCGACGGGCGGGCATTGGGCCGTGCTTCAGACGGTGGCGTGGGCGGACATGCTCACAAGGAATCTCCAGACCGAATCCGTCGCCTCCGCAATCACCAAGACTTTCGACGGTGAACATCCCTGCAAGATGTGCAAACAAATCTCCGCCGGGAAAAAAGCCGAGAAGAAATCCGAATTGCCGCTGCAAATCAAAAAGCTGGAGTTTGTTTCACAGCGTCCGGTGTTCGTCTTTGCGGCGCCAAAAGTTTTCCGGCTCGTGCCGGTGTTCACTTCCACCGATGACGGTTTGACTCATCGTCCTTCCGTCCCCCCGCCCCGCATTCTCGCTGCCTAAGCCCGCGTGGTTTCGTTGTGCCGTGGCCGGATGTTTCCGGAGTGCGGATAGTTTCCCTGATTCGTTTGCGTCCGAATGGACGCTTCTGGTTTGCATGAGTTCGCAAAAGACAGTCAAAGCCTTCACGTTGATCGAGCTGCTGGTGGTGATTGCAATCATCGCCATCCTCGCCGCAATGTTGTTGCCGGCCCTGAGCCGCGCCAAACAACGCGCGAAGGCCACGTCTTGCCTGAGCAACTTCAAGCAGATCGGCATCGCCAGCCGGATGTACGCCGACGAAAACGGAGATTCCTTCCCGCAATCCACCCACACGAAAGCTTCGTGGGCAGTGACCTTAAAGCCCTATTTGTCGGGCACAAATTTACACCGTTGTCCGGTCGATAAGGTCCTGACGCGGCTTTACAGTTACGCAATAAATGACTTTTTGACGCCTCACCCTTTTGGCGCTGCGGATCTCGATTTCTCCAAGACGACTGCCATCCCGTCACCGTCCTTAACCTTACACATGGCCGAGTGCGCGGATGCGTTCTTGGGATCGGATCATTTCCACTTTATCGGCGGGGGCGATGCCCCGGCACAATTCGCAACAGATGTCGCGGTGACCCGTCACCTGACGACTGCGAATTACCTCTTCGCCGACAGTCATGTGGAAACGCTGCGCTGGGTGCGGGTCAAAACAGAACTTGTCCAACCGGGCTCCCGCTTCGTTAGCCCGGACGGACAGTTACACTAGAACCCAAATCAACGAAGCAGCTTAAAATTAAAATGAAAATAAACCTCAGTAGAAAATGGCCCTTGGCCGCGCTCACGCTCGGCCTCGGTCTCGCCGTGTCTGGCGTGCAGGCACAACACATCAACGCCGGAGCGCTTGGCTCCGGTCAGTTGTACTTCCAGAACGTCTCGGGTTTCGTGAACTCTTCGGGCTTTGTGATCACCAACCGTGAGATCACGCTGCTCCAGGGCGCTCCTGCACTGACCAGCCCGGGGTTGTTCGAGGTCTCCGGCCTCTCGTTCACAGCCTTGGGCGCCACGTCCAATGCTTTGCATAACTCATCGCCCTTCGCAGCCTCGCTTGGCGCATTCGTGGAGTTGCGGCTCGAAACAGTTCTCTCCGGCCCCGCAGGAGGCATCTTCAGTTTCTGGGATCACGACGCGATCACAAGTCCGACTTACAGCCTGGGCGTTGGCGCATCAGGCACGAGTCTCATCGAATTGAGCGATGCGACACTTGGGGCGGGCACGGTGGGCGGCGATCCTTACGGTCACCTGCATGGTCGTCGTTATGCCGTGGATCTGCCGGGGGATTATGTAGTCGGCTTCCGGTTGGTTGACACGTCGGTGAACGGTCTGGGTGGCAGTCCGATTCAAACGCCCTCAGACCTTTACCTGCTGACGTTTCACGCGGTGCCGGAACCGTCCGTCATCGCTCTCGGTGCAATGGGGGCGATAGCCTTCGGATTTGCCACGCGCCGCCCCCGCAATAACACGGTGAAGTAAACGGTACGCATTTGGAAAAATGTGATGGGGCGGAGGCTGCATGGTGCGGATCATCCACTGGACGGCCCGTTTCGAGGCCAGCAGCCCCGCCCCAAAACCAATTAAGGCTTAAACAGATTTGATTGCCATGAGAAAACTCTACCGCATCGCGGGCTTGATGGGACTTTTGCCAATGATCGCGATTGGAGCGCATCACCACTGCATCATCTCTGCTCCGCAAATCACCGCCGGCATCCCGCTGACTTTCAACAATGACTACGCCTTTGCAGCGGAGACTTCCGGCTTTGTCCTGACTCTCGATTACAACACTAACACCTACGCGGGTTACTACATCACCGCCGGTATTCTGAACAACGTCGCGTTCACGAGCGAGGGTGACGAATCCATCACGCATCCGGTGGATGGCACGCAAGTGCGCGTCCGCTTCGTCGCCGTCTCCGGCCCGCCCGGCGGCAGTTTTGGTGTTTGGGATGTGGCAGGGTTCGGCAACGGCAACAACTCGACGACGCTCACCTTCAGTCTCCCGGTCGGCACAACCAACGGCAACAACTCCGTTCTGGTGAGTGAAAACTCTGGTGAACCCTTCGCTGATCCCTACGGCCACATCCACGGTCGGCAATTTTCGGCGACCAAGCCCGGGCTTTATCTACTAACCGTTCAAGCTTACGACGCCTCGCACAACGGCGCGGGCGGCGGGCCGTTGCATACGCCGACGAGTCTGCTGTCCATTTACTTTCAGGCCGGCCCCGCCATTTCTGCCATCACGCACAGCACGAACGAAGTCGCCATTTCATTCCCGTCACAGGTGGGCAAGGACTACTATCTGGAGGCTTCCGCGAATTTGAGCGACACGAATTCCTGGCAGACCATTTCCGGGCCGGTCTCCGGCAACGACAGTTTCCAGGTTTTCACCGACCTCAACTGGAGCGCCGATCAACAATTCTATCGCGTCCGCGTGACCACACCTTGAACGTGGTCGCGCCAACTTTTGAGATGCGGGTTTCGCAAACGAGCTGGCAGCATTGGAGTTTTGATGAGTTTCGCCGCCGCTTGTCTTCCTTGGCGAACCCGCATCTCGTCCATCTTTCCGAATGTCGCGCCCCGTAAATCTCGCCGTTGCGCTTCTGCTTGCGCTGTCAAGCGGTGCAGCAGGTCTGGCGCATCAGATCATCTGGACACGCCGTCTCGTGGATGTGCTTGGCGCGAACGCCGACACGTTCAGCAAAGTCATCGGTGCATTCTTCGCCGGACTCGCCCTCGGCGCGTGGCTCGCATCGCGCTCGAAATCTTCTGCTGGCAACTTCTGGCAACGCGTCGCGCTTGCGGAACTCGCCGTCGCACTGCTGGCATTGCCCGTACTGTTCTCTGCGTCACTCAGCGATTGGGTTTATCAAACCGCCATTCCTCCCTCGCTACTCAAGCTGCTGCTCCCGCTCCTGCTCGTTACACCGCCCGCCACCGCGATGGGCTTCGTCATGCCGTGGATGATCCGCGCGCTTTCAGCGAAAGAAAACTTCACGCCTAAACAAACCGTGTGGCTCTACGGCATCAACACGCTCGGCGGTGTGCTCGGCATTGGTGGGGCGTTGATGTTCGCGCTGCCGACGTGGGGATTGTTTGGAGCCAGCCTCGCCGCCATCGGATTAAACGGACTCGTGGCACTGGGCGCTCTCGCCCTGAACGTAGCTGCGACGCCCCGTCGCATCAAGGTGAAGGCGACGCTCTCGTCGCCAACTGCTGGTTATGAAAAAGCCCAACTTCATGTGCCGGGCGCGGCGCATCCACCCGGCAGCCACGCGGCGTCGCTGCTACTGGCCTTCGCTTCCGGCTTTCTCGTGCTGGCCGCCGAGGTCGTGCTGCAAAAACAAGTCGCGCAAGTCGCGATCAATTCCTTGTTCTCCAGCGCCATCGTCCTCACGTTGGTTTTGATTTCGCTCGGACTGGCGGCACTGCTGACGCCGATGCTGATTGCCCGCACGGGGGATTCTAAACGCGCCCTGCGGTTCGCACTCGCCGCCGCCGCACTGCTCTGCGCCTCGCAACCCTTCCTCTTCACCGAACTCCGTGACGGCGTGAACATTCTTGCCTACGAACTTCCGACCGCCGCCTACGCGTGGGAACTCATCAAACTCGGGAGCATCGCCGTCCTTCCTTCGCTGCTGGCAAGCGGTTTTGTTTTTCCACTGCTCCTCCGCAACGCAACCGCCGGAACGCCGCCTTCAGGCGGTAGCAACGTCGCCCGACGCGTCGGCGTGTTGCTTGCATGGAACGGCCTCGGCGGCTGGCTTGGGGCAGAACTCGCCCAATCCCTCATCACTCCACAACTCGGCCTCTGGCGGGGCATCGCGCTGTTAGGATTGGGCTACGCCGTTCTGTTTGCGATTTACAATTTACGATTTGCGAATGACGCGCTCAAACCCGGCCCACTAGTAAATCGTAAATCTGAAATCGTTAATGCTGTCGCAGTTACAAGCGTCGTTCTCGCGCTCGGCTGTTTCGTGGGAAATCTGCCCCAAGCCACGGTACTCCGTACCGAGCGCCTTGCAAAACTTTCCGTGGGCCGAGAAGGCGTGGTCGCAACACTCGAATGCGGCCCGGACGATTGGCGGATGCTCTTCAACAACAGCTACACGCTCGGCGGATCACGGGCGCAGTTCAATCAGGAGCGACAGGCGTTGCTGCCGCTGCTGCTGCACGGCAATGCAAAGTCTGTCGCCACGCTTGGCGTCGCCACGGGCGGCACCGTGGCGGGTGCGGCATTGCATCCGCAAGTCGAGCGCGTGGATGCAGTCGAGCTATCGCCGCTGGTATTGCAGCAGGCGAATGAATTCTTTACCCCGTACAATCGGAATGTTTTTGCTGACGCCCGAGTGAAGTTCTTCCAAGAGGACGCCCGCTGGGTGATCGCACGCGAACACGCTGCCTACGATGTGGTCGTCGGAGATTTATTTCTACCCTGGCGCACGGGCGAAGGGCGGTTGTTCACGCGCGAACACTTTGAGAACGTCCGCCGCTCGCTGAAGCCGGACGGCATGTATTGCCAGTGGCTGCCGCTGTTCCAACTCACGCGCCCGCAATTCGACGCCATCGTCCGCACGTTTCACGAAGTGTTTCCCGATGCATTCGTGCTGCGCGGCGATTTCTACTGCGAACTTCCCATTCTGGGCCTCGTCGGTGGACGAAGATTTGAAACGATTGATTGGCAAAAGGTCGAAGCTGGTTGCGCGCAACTTCGCGCTGCGGGCGTGACCACCGACCCGCTCGTCCGCCAAGTCGAAGGCGTCGCAATGCTGATGCTCGGCCCGTTGTCCGATCCCGGCGAAGGTCCGATCAACACGCTCGCCAACAGTTGGCTGGAATGGGATTGCGGCAAGAACATCCTCGGCCTGCAAACGCCGTGGTTCATCGGCATCCCCAGCGCGGAATATGTGCGTGAGGTTTTCAACTCCGGCCACACATTGTTGCCCGCCGAACTTCGCGCCGCACACGAAGCCGGACAATTTTTTCTGACACTGGAAATTGCGGCCAAGATGAACCTGCCCGCCGCCGCTGAATTGGAAGCGCAGATTCCCCAACGCCTGCCAGCCTCATTGCAACTGGATAGATTCACTGCGTGGGAGCAATGGCCATCGCGCGTGAAGATTACCAACCGAACAAATCAAGCGATCGAATGAAACCCAAGATAAACCACGCCCTGCTCACCATTGTATTGTCGGCAACGATTCTTCTCCCAGGTTGCGGGACGAAACAATCGCATAACGAAGACTCAGGCAAAACCGCGCTTGATTTGCCGACAAATGTCACCGCATACCAGGTCAAGGGCGTGCTCAGGGAAATCCGCGCCGAGGGTTGGAAGGCGCTGATCGCACACGAGGACATCCCCGGTTACATGGAGGCCATGACGATGCTGCTCGATGTCCGCAATACCAATGAACTCGCCAATCTTCAACCCGGCGATCAGATCACATTCCGCATGTTGGTCACGGATACAGACGGCTGGATTGATCATGTTGAGCGAACTGGCGTCACCAATGCGCCCGTCGCAGCGCCGCCACCGGTCGTCAAGGTGGAGGAACTGAAGACCGGGGCGGTCTTGCCCGACTACACCCTCACCAACCAACTCGGGCAGGCCATCCGATTGAGTGAGTTCAAAGGACGCGCGCTGGCATTCACCTTTATCTTCACACGCTGTCCATTTCCAACCTTTTGCCCGCGCATGAACAACAACTTTGCTGAAGTTCAAAAGTTGATGTCGCAACGGCAGGCAGGAACGAACTGGCATTTGCTTTCCATCTCGTTCGACCCCGAGTTCGACACGCCGGAGCGAATGGCGATTCATTCGCAGAGTTATCACCCTGACCCGACTCGCTGGAGTTTTGCCACTGCGGCGGATGAAACAATCCGCAAACTTGGGGGGATGTTTGGCCTGGCCTATGCCAGGGATGGCGCGCTTTTCAGCCACAATGTCCGCACCGTGGTTGTTGATGTCCAAGGGCGGGTTCAAACCGTGTTCAACAACAACGAATGGAAACCGAGTGAACTGATGGATGCCTTGGAAGCCGCGATGAAACAGCAGCCATGAAACCCGCCGAGTCATTCCAACTCAAACATCAACCGGCCCCACGATTTAACCGGCGTCTGGCTGGTGGCATTTCACTCGACCAGCTAATTCTCTACGGCGGCATTGTGCTTTGCACCTTGGTGACCGCGTTGGTGATGTTGATTCCCGCGCGTCTGAACCCAGCCGGCGTGGACGCCAGCGCCAGCATCTCCACCACCGTTTCGCGACACTTGGGAGATTTCAGCCTGACCAATTGCAATGGACAATCTGTGACACGCTCCAATCTGAATGGACACTTTCTCATCGTGAATTTTGTTTTCACCGGCTGCTCCTTGAGTTGTCTCCGGGTGAATGATCGCATGGCCGAAATCCAACAACTGGTCACAAATCAAAATGACGTCCGCCTGGTATCGCTGACCATTGATCCAGCATCTGACACTCCACAATCGCTTGCCAGGTTCGCTGCACGATTCAACGCTGATACCAACCGCTGGTTGTTTCTCACAGGAGCACAATCCACGCTCCATCCACTGATCGAAAAAACATTCCTCGGCCCTGGAAAATCTGAACTCAGAGGGGTTGTGCCAGGCGGGTTCGCGAATACCGATCGCATTGCCCTGGTAGATCAACACGGCGAAGTCAGGGCAATGTTCAACGGTCTGAAATCATCCGTAGCGCGGGAAGTGGGCGACAAACTCGCAGCGCTGCGCAAAGAATCATTGCAACAGTGAAAACATTATTCCATACCGCACTCCTTCTGAAGCCGATGGGTGGTGCAACATTTACGGCGACTCGAATTGCGTGGACGCCGATCGGTCTTTTGGAAAGAGGAGGAAACGCGCGCAATCACACCGCTGAGTTTCTCCATCCATCTTGAGTCGTTATGCTCGGATACGCACTTTCCTGACGCCCGGGAGCAACCGTGTTGTTTCGCAGTTCAACCGCGTCAGGCGAATAAAAACCAGAACAAAGAAAACACAATGAAAAGACCAAGCAGAGTAATAGTCGCAACCTGCATCGCCGGGTTGCTAGCTGGCGGCGCAATCACGATGCGCTTGCAGGCTGAGGACAAAAAGGAAAACGCCATCGAGAAGGTCATGAAGACCTGTCACAAAGCACCCAAGGGCGAGGATCCCATCTGCAAGAAGGCTGGCGATGGAAAAGCAACCACGGAGGAAATCAAGAAACTCGTCGCTGGTTACAAAGTGCTCACCACAGCCAAGCCGCCCAAAGGCGATGCCGCCAGTTGGAAAGAAAAAACGGGCAAACTTCTTGCCGCTGCGGAATCGCTGGAAAAGGGCGAGGCTGACGCAACGAAGAAATACAAGGAAGCCGTCAATTGCAAAGCGTGTCACAGCGCTCACAAACCGGACTAAGTTTTACCATCACGATTGAAGCCGAGAAGCCGAAAAATGTTTGAACGTTTGGGTGGAGCGGTGAACCCCGCTCCGCCCTGCTACAAAACCACCCGGACAAAACCCATCGCGACAGCTTCAACCCAAGTTGGAATTAAAAAAGATTGCCGTGCCGGGACACATTTCGCTATTCAGTCAACCGCATTTCAACGTTTGACCACGACAAAATACCATCTACCAACATGAGCATGAAAAATCATAAGACAGCCAGAGGTGGCAGATTATTTGTATCCGCATCAATCACAGCTGCCCTGACCGGACTGTGCGCTTTATCAACCTTTCCGCTGTTCGCGCAAAGTACGAATGATACAACGACACATGTGCTCCGCCCTGTCATCGTCACCGGGAAAGCCCCCAACATACATGACGTCGAATCGGAGTCGGATCTCGTGGGCCCGGCCAACCAGCCCGAGTGGACAACCCGGCGCGCCTTTGCCGAGACAGACATTTATGTGATCCCGCCCGGAGAGTTTGAATTCAATCAGTTTTATGTTTCTTTGCACCCTCGCCATGGCAAACCGGAAAATCTGTTTGAATCCGAGTTCGAGTTTGGACTGCCCTGGCGCACACAATTCGACGTCGAATTAAACTACAGCCTCAAAAATGGCCGGTTGGACTACGACGCGACACTGATCGAACTTCCGCACGCCCTTGCAGATTGGGGCAAGATTCCGCTCAACCCGACCATTGATGCGGGTTGGAAATTCAATCGTCGTGAAGCAGACGCCTATTTCGTGCGCTTGCTGCTGGCTGATGAGTTTTCCGAGAAGCTTCACTTCGGCTCGAATCTGTCTTTCGAGCGCCAGATCGGCGACGACCGCGAAAACGCCTATGAACTCAACACCGCCCTGACGTACGTCGCAATCAATTCGAGGCTCGCGATCGGCGGAGAGTTCCTGCTTGAGTATGAAACTGCCCGCGAGGATGGCGAGTTTGAAGATTCCACCACCGCAATGCTGGGACCAACGCTGCTTTTCAAACCGACACACACCACCCACCTGGGATTGGTGACACTCTTCGGCCTGACGAAGGATTCACCGGTCGCAGAAGTCTTTTTGATTTTCGGCATAGACATGTAGCCATTCTCGGTCGCAACCCTCAAAACCAAAGCCAAAGCTGCGCCCTGTCAGTTTGAACTTGCCCGTCCACTGGCACTGACACATGTTCCGCGCCACTCACGTGAGCGCAGAATCTCAACCAGCTTCCTCCGCCCAGGCCAAACCGGGCTTGCTCCCCACGCTCGGTTTGTTTTCCACGATCATGCTCGTCGTGGGCGGCGTCATCGGGTCGGGGATTTTCCGCAAAACCGGTGGGATGGCGGCGGAACTCGGGTCGCCTGAATTGCTGCTGCTCGTGTGGGTGATCGCAGGCGTCATCACGCTGTTCGGCGCGCTCACCAACGCGGAAATCGCCAGCCTCATTCCAGAGACCGGCGGGCAATACATCTATTTCCAACGCATGTATGGACCGTTCTTCGCGTTCCTCTACGGCTGGGCCATCTTCGCCATCATCCAATGCGGGTCCATCGCCGCCGTCGCCTACCTCTTCGCCGAATATGCCGGGCGACTGGTTCATTTGCCGGAACTTTCTGCCGCTACTGCCGCATGGTCATTTCATCTGCCGTTCATTGGTGATGTAACACCGCTGGCAGAAATCGGCACGAAAGGTCTGGCCGCCGCGCTCATCATTTTGCTGACGGCGGTGAATTACATCGGCGTGCGCTTCGGCGGTTTGGTGCAAAATATTTTCACCGTCGCAAAGCTCGCTGCCATGGCGCTGCTCGTGATTGGGGCTTTCCTACCATCCACGAGCGGAAGCGCTGTAAACTTCACCACCCCGAGTGCGACGGTTCACCTGAGCGGCCTCGCGTTGTTCGCTGCCATTACCGCGGCCTTGCAAGGCGCGTTCTGGGCCTACGACGGTTGGAACAAACTCACCTATATCGCGGGCGAAGTGAAACAACCGCAGCGCAACATCCCGCTCGCCTTGTTGTGGGGCATGCTCACGGTAACCGCAATTTACGTGCTGATGAACGTCGCGTATCTCTACGTGCTGCCGGTGGACGAACTGGCCAAGTCGAAGAAGTTTTTCGTCTTCGACGTGGCGGAGAAAATCTTTTCCGGCGGTGGAAATTGGATCGCCGCGCTGGTGATGGTTTCCACGTTTGGCACGACCAACGCCATCATCATGGCCACGGCGCGCGTCTATTTCTCGATGGCGCGCATGAACGTCTTTCCGCGCTTCATCGGCAACGTGCATCCGCGCTTTCACACACCGGGCGCGTCGCTCGTGGTGCAAGGCGTCTGGAGCGTGGCGCTACTGTTCAGCGGAACTTTCGACACGCTGACTGACACGCTGATTTTTGTGACGTGGATTTTTTACGCCGCCGGTGCGTATGGCGTGTTTGTGATGCGACGCAAATTGCCGGATGCGCCGCGCGCCTACAAAGTTCCAGGCTATCCGGTCGTGCCGTGGGTGTTCATCCTCTTCGCGCTGACCTTTCTGGGCTTCACGGTTTACAACGATTTCGTGACGTATCGCGAGGCGATTGCGGCGGGCAAACCAGCGTTGATCAACTCCGTCTTCGGCGTGGCGTTGGTAATGGTGGGCACGCCGATTTATTTTTTCTATTGGAGGCGCAGAAATACGACTTGAGTCTGCGCCTGTGAGCCGCTGGCTTGAATGCCTCAAAGATTAAACAAATCGAAAGCTAATCGACATTCTCCTCAATTAGTCTCGCATCTTTCGGCATTTTTCCTCGAGTGAGCATCTCAAGTGTTTTCTTGCCAAGCCTTTTCTCTTCAAAGTGAACGCGCTTATTCTTAACTGCCGCCCGTATGCTGCGTTGAACGTCACTGAGCCCACTCTTACTCGTCTTGAATTCCACGAAAACAATGTCTGAGACTTCTCCTTGGTAGTGACCATCAAAAATGACGAAGTCTATTGGATCGAAGATAGGACGCACGTCGGAGGGATGGTGGCCGAAGCCTGGGAACATGGGAGCGATCTTCTCCAGAGTCTTACCGAGCTGCCCGGCACGAGACTGCGAGATCGCTCGCAGACGGATTTCTTTCACTTTCTTTCCCAGACGCTTGTCCACCTCGTTTTCAACCCTGTCTTTCCACTTGTCACCCAACGTCTCCAATTCATGGTTGTGCTGATCTTCAGTATCTTGAATTTCCGACTCAAGTTCTTCAAGTCGGTCAAGCAGCTTGTCACGGTCAGTCTTCAAGCGGGTGAGGAGGTCTTGGGGTGGTTCTTTCCCATAAGTCAATTTCACCTCTGATATGCGGAATGGTTCTCTGCAACTCGGGCAGCGCCCGAAAATATTACGCTCGTGTTTGTAGAAGTTGAGTAATGAACCAATGTTTCCGCTTAGATCAATTTGTGGCATAGCCAAACTCCATAATTCTCGACTCTCATCGGATGATGCGATTCACGGATTTGAAATTGCGCCCGGCCCAGTTCCGTGTCGAGATGATTTTTGACACGCAGGTTTCGGTCTTTCCTCGCGGAACAAGGTGGTAAGATTCATCCCACGGTTGATGCCCGAAAATGCCCCGTCGCGGAGCAACGGTTGAAACTTGTAGGAATGAAACGCCTCAGTGGTTAACATTTCAAAAATCACGAATGCCTTCAGACAACATCGCAAGCTGGCTTGCCCGCAAACGGATCACGGACGTGGCAATCTCCACTGCATGTTGCGCAGTGGCATTCGCGGCAGGAATGGTTTTGCTGGCGCTGATGTTTTCCGTGATCAGCGTCATCGTCGTGATGGTTCTCTTCGAGGTATTTCACCAAACCGGCATCGCATGGGTCGTCAGCGTACTCATCACAACTGCCATCATGGCGCTGCTTGCGTACGACAGTTTCACCTCCGGGCGCGATGACATGGGAAACATTCCGCTTTGGATGTTCAGGGAATGTTGCAGCTTCGGACCACGATTGGTTCATGATTCTCTGCGGTACTTCACTCGCGTACTCAATCTTGCACGACTCGACATCGCCGCATGCTCAATCGCACTGACCCGACTTGCACGTCAAAGCAAGTCAGTCACGCTGGATGAACTGCTCCAGCTTTGCCCAGGCATGAACCGAGCGCGACTGCGTCAGCAACTGCTGCTGATTCAGGGCGTCTTGCTGATTGGACATGACTCGCGAGTGCTACTTTCCGAACCGTTGCGATTGATCCTTTCGCCACTTTTGCATAACGATCGAAAATTCGAGTCCAATCCCGAACCTGAGCCTGAACCAACGCCTGTTCACGAACCTGAAAAGCTTTCCCCACACGAAATCCTCGGGGTTGCCGCCAACGCCACGCTTGTTGAAATCAAAATGGCCTATCGTAATCGCATCAAGGATTGTCACCCCGACCGGTTTGCGAACATGGATCAAACCTCGCGCGAACGCGCCGAGGAATGGAGCAAGGCGCTTAATGCCGCTTACGCGACATTGGTTGCGGACCGGAAACGGTAGGGACGGGTTTGTTTTTTGTCCTTGTCGTCGTTCTCGGACGGCGCGATCGGAGTACGCCCGGCCTCGGGCGCAGCAGTGTGAGCATTTCAGGTGCATTTGAAATTAGCCACGCCAACCGTCCTTCCAAAATTGCTGCGCCCGAGACGGGCGCACCCCAGGCAACTTTTCAAACAACCACAGAGAAAACTTCCCCAAATCTGTAATGTCCGATATTGTTGCTGACGTGCCAGACTTTTCAGTGAATGATCGGTGAACACTTAACCAAACAAATCCCATGCGCCTCTTCGAAGCCATAATCGAAGCCAACCACAAAGCCGTGGCGGGCGACACCAATGCCGGTCTGCGGCCCGCAGAGTTTGCCGAGGAACTGCCCGTCGCCGCGCTCTCGTGCATTGATGCCCGGCTCAATCCGCTCCTGCCGGAGGTGCTCGGAATCCCTGAAGAACAATTCATCTGGCTGCGCAACGCCGGAAACATCATCACCAGTCCGCTCTCCAGCACCATGCGCTCGCTCGCACTGGCATGCGCCGTCAAAGGCGGAAAGGAGATTGCCGTCATCGGCCACTCGGATTGCCTCGTATGCAAGACAAACGCGATGCAATTGATTGAACGCTTCAAGAACATCGGCGTCGAGCGACATCTGCTGCCCGACAACGTGAACGAATTCTTCGGCATGTTTGCCAGCGAGCGGCAGAATGTCATCAAAGCGTGCGACATCATCCGCAGCAGCCCGCTCATCGGTGCAGGGATTCCCGTGCATGGTCTGTTGCTCGACATTACGAATGGCAAGCTCGAATGGCTTGTGGACGGCTACCAGAAGTTTGCCACCATGTCCGACAAGTGGAACGACGTCGTCAGATCCGCAGGCGAGACAGTGGACAAGCTCAAATCGCTTTCAGATTTCAACATCGGCGAAATGAAATTCCCGGAGACGAAGATTGGTGAGACTGTCGTGAAAGCTGAGGATTGGCTATCAAACACGCTCGAAGGAATGCAGATTCACCAGCAGGAGCAGTCGCCAAGCAATGAACCTCCAAAGCCAAAACCGATTCAAGCGCGCATTGTAAACGCAGCCGGGGAGATTCTTGAAATCGCAGAGAAGCACTGGCCGAAACCTGGTGTGCAATCGCACAGACCTGCCGCGCCGCCAAGAATCCCCATGCCACCGCCGCTCAGGCCAAAACCTATTCCAAAGCGCGGGAGGTAGTGGCGGCGGGCATCCTGCCTGCCGTGGAGTGCGCGCTTCCAGCCGCCCTGAAAAGCCACTGTTGTTTTCTGCGCCTCGCGAAATCTCCAAACGCCTCAATTCTGCTTGAGGCTGATCCGCCGGGCAGGATGCCCGGCTTTACGGCAAGCGAGACGCTTGCCGCTACGCGAGTTGCATCCCCGGAGCAATGTCGGCGTCAACACTTGTCGCTGCCTCGCCAAGTCTGAGTTTTTGCTCTGCCAGGATGCCGATCATCGCGGCGTTATCAGTGCAAAGAGATTTTTCTGCAAGCCGCAGTTTCAGATTTGATTTTTGGCAAGCCGCATCGAGTGCGGAACGCAGCGCGCGATTGCAGGTCACACCACCGGAAGCCGTCACGCAACGAACACCGAGGCGCTTTGCGGCGCGTATGGTCTTCTTTACGAGCACGTCCACAATCGCCGCCTGAACGCTTGCGCAAAGATCATTCACGCACTTTACATCATCGAGCAACGCGGGGTGATCGCGGATGAAATAGCGCACCGATGTTTTCAGCCCGCTGAAACTGAAATCGTCGGAAGAATCGTTGAGCAGGGGACGGGGAAAGTTATGCGCCGCTGGATTTCCCTGTTCAGCCAGACGGTCAATGATCGGCCCGGCGGGGTACGCCAGCCCCATGAGCTTGCCTGTCTTGTCGAAACACTCACCTGCAGCGTCGTCAATTGTTCCGCCAAGCACCCGGTGTTTTAACATGGCCTCAACGTGAACAAGCATCGTGTGACCGCCACTGACGATCAGGGACACGTTCGGCTGGAAGTTGGAATAATTGGCGACGAGGGCGTCGCCTCCACGTTCAATCCACGGTGAATACAGATGCGCCTCGTGATGATGAATACCAATGAATGGTTTGTTCAACGCGAACGCGATCCCCTGCCCCGCCTTGAAACCCACGAGCAGCGCCGTCGGCAACCCAGGCCCTTGAGTGGCTGCAACAGCATTCAACTGTTCCACGCCAACACCCGCTTCGCTCAACGCAGCACGAACCACAGGCTGGAAGTTTCGCAAATGCTCGCGCGCCGCCAGTTCCGGCACCACACCACCGTACTCCGCGTGCATCTCGATCTGAGAGGAAACAATCGTAGAAAGCACAACGCCGTCGCGAACGACGGCGGCGCTGGTTTCATCACAGGAAGTTTCGAGCGCGAGCAGGGTCATCAAAGCTTCAACCCCTTGGCGGCCATCTTGCCTGACTTGGCTTTTTCCTGTGTCACTGGCGCGCGTTGGGTAAACAGGGTCACACCTTTGAGGACATCAACCGCACGTTCGAGTTGGGGATCATGGGAGTTGCGGACGCGTTCCTGATCTTTTTCTTCAAGCGATTCAATTCCACCCACTGTGCGTTTCACCGCGATGTCGCGCTCCTCTTCATCGGTCAGTTTGACAATGATGTCCGGCGTGATCCCGTGCTCATGAATGACCTTGTGGCTTGGCGTGTAGTACTTGGCCGTGGTGAGCCGGAGCGCCGCACCGCCCTGCAAAGGCAGAATGCTCTGCACCGAACCCTTGCCAAATGTTTTTTCACCAACAAGAATCGCCTTGCAGACATTGAGCGACGCGCAATCCTGCAGACAACCGGAAACGATCTCCGCCGCACTGGCGCTGCCGTAATTGACGAGCACCGCCACCGGCATGTTGCGAAATTCTCCGCTGCGACCCGTGACGTTGCGCACGGAATTCTGACTCGCGTTTGCACCCTCGGTTGAAACCACAAGCTGCCCTCGCGGGAGAAACTTCTCGCAGACTTCCACCGCCTGATCAAGCAATCCGCCTGGATTCCAACGCAGGTCCAGCACGAGCGATGTCATTCCCTTGGCCTTGAGTTTCTTCAATGCTGAGTCCAATTCCTCGCTCGTTTTTTCGCCGAACTGCGTGATGCGGAGATAGCCGATCTTGTCCTGGAGCAGCGGAAATTCCTTCCTTCCGTTGATGTCCTTTACCATGTCCACTTTGATCACCGCGCGCTTGAGATGAAACTCCTTGGTCTCACTCGTCGAGGGGCGGAAAATGCTGATCGTGATATCCGTGTCAGGTTCGCCTCGCAGCAACTTCACCGCATCGCCAGTGGACATCTTCTCTGCGCTCTTGCCGTCAATCTTGATGATGCGATCTCCCGTCAGAATGCCCGCGCGGTATCCAGGAGTGTCCTCGATCGGAGTCACGACCGTCACAAAACCGTCGCGCGGCTGGATGATGATGCCCAGCCCGCCGAACTGCCCCTGTGTGTCATCCTGAAGTTCCTTGTATTTTTCCGGGTCAAGAAATTCGCTGTGCGGATCCAACTGTTCCACCATGCCTCGCAACGCATCATGGACGAGCTTTTGGTACGTCAGGTCCTTGCCATCCACGTAGTCCTTGCGGACCTTCTCCATGACAAAGGAGAACAGCTCGATGTTCTGGTAGGCCGAGTCTTTTTCAGCAGCGTTCGCCGAAAGCACAAACATCCGTGCGCCGACCGCGAGATTGAGGAGCAATACCAGCGTGACAAATCCGAAAACAATGCGTCGTTTCATGGTTTGAATAGTTACGAGTCTGAAAATAGGTGCGCGCCGTCCGGATTGCAAGTTACAGGCTCGGACGATTTACCCCGGCCAATACGGATTCAACCAAGGGCAAGTCCGCACGTACGGTCACCTTTGGGTTAGGTTTTGTTCCAGTCACAAGCTGCACAGGCTGGCCGATCAGCTCACAAGCTGCCGTATCATCCGTCACCAGCATCCCACGTTGTCGCACCTCAGTCAGTGCGCGTCGTATCACATCCACACGAAACGTCTGCGGTGTTTGCACCGACCAAAGCCGCGAACGATCCATGGTGCGAGAGATGAGTTTCCCGTCGGCAGACTCCTTGATCGTGTCAGTGACCGGCTGCGCCGCCACGGCTGCACCAGTTTCGAGCGCCGCTGCAATCGTCGCTTCGATCAACTCCGTACTCGTGCAGGGCCGGGCGCCATCCTGAATTGCAACGATCTCGCTCGCGGGGTTCAGGCCCGAGAGCCCGTTCCACACGGAATCCTGCCGTTCCGCACCACCCGGCACAAAGCGATGCGGCTTGTTGAACATGTAAAGTTTTGCCATTTCCGCAAACGCCGGTTGCAAGCCATCTCGAACGACGATCACGATTTCGTCAATGCACGACGAATCGTTGAACCGCTGCCACGTGTGGGCGACAACAGGTTTGCCAGCGACTTCGAGAAAGAGTTTGTCCACGCCCTGACCCATGCGAGTCCCTTTGCCGGCGGCGACGATGATGGCGCTGTTCATTCGTGTGAGTCTAGCGGGCGCAAATCCGGTTGAAAACCAAATCCGACGGATTACGACATTTCTAAGAGCCTGTTTGAATAGTTCGACAGCGGAGAGTGCCCGTCCCCGGGCACAGCAAGGCACGCATTTCAGGCAGGCTCGAAAAATCCACACCCGTAGTTTCTGCGTTGCTGCGCCCGAGGACGGGCGCACTCCGCCGGCTTCGGCCCCGCGCGTGAGGCGAGTTTTCAAACAGGCTCTAAGCGAATACCTCAGCGGCGCCCTGAATTCTAAAGGATACTGGCTCGCTGGTTCAATCCTCTGCCATCGCGCGACCGGCAATCCAGCCTGTTGTCCATGCGGCCTGAAAATTAAAACCGCCTGTCACGCCGTCCACATCCAGCAATTCGCCAGCGAAATAAAGTCCCGGACATACACGGCTTTCCATCGTCTTGAAATTCACCTCGTTCAGACGAACACCGCCACATGTCACGAACTCATCCTTGTTCAAACTTTTTCCAGTCACGGCAAGCTCCGTTCGTATGAGTTGCCGGACCAAGGCGTGCAATTGCGCGTTCGATACAGCAGCCCACCTTGTTTCCCGTGCGATTCCTGAAACGATTACAAGTTGTTCCCACAGTCTTGACGGTAACGGTGCAAGCGGCGTGTTGACGACGAGTTTTGCAGGCTGCGACTTGCGGCGCGCGTTCAACCCGGCGCTGATTTCCTCCGAGGCTGATTCCGGCAGCCAGTTCACCAGCAATGTGAATCGGTAGTCGGAGTCGTGTAGTGTCCTTGCGCCCCATGCCGACAACCTCAACACGGCCGGCCCGCTTAGTCCCCAGTGTGTAATCAGCATCGGTCCGCGTTCGCGCAATTTCGAAGCCGGCACTGAAACCTCCGCTGACTCCACGGAAATTCCAGCCAGTCCGCGCAACCATGGCGACTCGATATGAAATGTGAACAACGACGGCACGGGTGGTTCGAGCGTGTGTCCCAAGTCCACTGCCAACCGACCTGCTGCAACCGCCCGGCAACCGCCCGTCGCCAATAACACGCGATTACATACGAGTAAATCTGCCGCGCCTCCCACGGCGGCAGCAGACAGCTTTAACTCGAATTCGCCATCGGGTTTTCTTTCGATTCGTTCCACACCGGAGTTCAATCGCAACACCACGCCAGCGTCCCGGGCGGCATTCATGAGGCAGTCCACAATCGTCTGCGACAAATCCGTCACCGGAAACATCCGTCCGTCACTCTCGGTCTTCAGTCGAACACCACGCGCCGCAAACCATTCCACCGTGTCGCTGGCGGAGAACTGTTTGAACGGGGAGAGAAGCTCCCGTTCACCGCGAGGATAGCGTTGCGCAAAAGCACGAGAATCGAAAAGAGCGTGAGTTACATTGCACCGTCCGCCGCCGGAAATCCGAACCTTATCCAGAAACCGTGCGGTCTTTTCGAGCACCACGACTTCCGTGCCCGGAGACGACTCCGCGCAAGCGACGGCTGCAATAAATCCCGCCGCCCCGCCGCCTACAATGATGATTCGCCGGTTGTTCATGTTGTCCCAG
>JABFSR010000041.1 GCA_013140495.1 Verrucomicrobiota bacterium | reverse complement strand
AATTTACCTCGCGGACGTGTTCGACAATTTGCTGCCGCTAAAACAGCTTCAGGATTCCGCGTTGTTCGAACACATCCCTCTCCGAAAAACTCCACGTCCGCCAACCATTCCCGAACGTGTGAACCCGGCGCGCACCGATGGGCTCGTGGTTCTGCAAGATGTTTATGCCGGCGAGGGTATGCGTGGCGTCCCGCGCGGAACGGTGAAATCATTGCGGCTATTTACCTACCACTACGCTTATCAAGGGATGGGTGGTTTGCTCGGCGTGGTCGGTATGGACGGTCCGTGGGATATCAAGCGCGTGCTTGGTACTGTGCCGGTGGAGGCCGACGGCTCGGCGCGTTTCCGTGTGCCTGCGAACACCCCCATCTCGATTCAACCCCTCGATGCTGAGGGGAAGGCGATCCAGCTTATGCGCAGTTGGATGACCGCCATGCCGGGCGAAACCGTGCAATGCACCGGCTGCCATGACCGCCAAAATTCTGCACCGCCTGCGAAATCATTCCTCGCAATGAGCAAACCACCATCTGAAATCACACCGTGGCGCGGACCGGTTCGCGGGTTTAGTTATGCGCGCGAGGTGCAGCCGGTGATTGATCGGAATTGTGTAAGTTGTCATAATGGAAAACCAGACCCGGACGGCAAGAACATTGGTGACCTGCGTGGGACGGAAAGACTGGCCGACTGGAGTTCGGTCACGCCCGGCAACGGTGGTTACGCGAAGACGGCTGGAAAATTCTCCGTTGGCTACGCAGCACTGCACCGCTATGTGCGGCGACCAGGAATCGAAAGTGATTTTCATGTGCTTGACCCCATGGAGTTTCATGCTGACACGACGCAACTCGTCCAGATGCTGAAGCAGGGGCACCATGGGGTTCAACTCAACGCTGAAGACTGGGATCGTCTTGTGACTTGGATTGACCTCAACTGTCCGTATCACGGCACATGGGGCGAGGATATTGCATCGCCCGGAATACAGCGTGAGCGCCGACGGGATTTGCTGAAGCGTTATGCAAATGTGGATGATGACCCGGAGGCGGTGCCCGCGGCCAGGGGAGACGTCCGCCCTCACCCCGGCCCTCTCCCCCAGGAGAGGGAGAACCATTCGCCGCGCCTCGTTACGACAAACGCTCGTGATGGTCGAACCGCCTCTGCTCCGAACAGCCATGTGGTGATGACAGATCAAGAGAAGTCTGATCAACCTGCGAGGTCCGACAGCTTCTCCCTCTCCCCGGGGGAGAGGGCCGGGGTGAGGGCGAGCGTAATCTCCAACTCGCTTCCTTTCATCCCCGGCTGGCCGTTCGATGCCGCCGAGGCGAAACGCAGGCAGTCTGCGCCTGAGCCAGCTATCAAGCGTCGGGTGCAACTCGCACCGGGTGTCAGCATTGAGCTAATGCGTGTTCCGGCAGGTGAATTTCTGATGGGCAACCGTGATGGTGGATTGGATGAACAACCTGTCTCCATGGTTCGAATCGAACGAGGGTTTTGGATGGCGAGCTGCGAGATCAACAACGCGCAATTCGCATGCTTCAATCCCGCACACGATAGTCGTGTCGAGGACAAGAACACCTACCAGTTCGGTATTCACGGTTACCCGGCCAACGAACCCGCACAGCCGGTAGTGCGTGTGTCGTGGCAGGAGGCGATGGCCTTTTGCCGATGGCTCAGCGTGCGCACCGGCCAGCGGTTTACCCTGCCGACCGAGGCGCAATGGGAATGGGCCTGCCGCGCGGGTACGCCCACGCCGTTCAGTTTCGGTTCGCGTGACACAGACTTCTCCGGCCACGCCAACTTTGCCGATGCCAAATTGCGCGAGTTCGCCAGCGACCCTTACACCGTGGACAAGCCGCTCGCCGACGCGACCCCCTACGACGATTGGATTCCGAAGGACGCGCGGTTCAACGACGGCGCGCTCATCACCATCGCGCCAGGACACTACGCGCCGAACGCGTGGGGTTTGCATGATCTTCACGGCAATGTTGCCGAGTGGACACGTTCACGCTATGCCGCCTACCCGTGGTCGGCGGATGGTCGCGATGAAGAAAGCGCCGCTGGACGCAGGGTGGTGCGCGGTGGTTCGTGGCGGGACGTGCCAGCGCGGGGGACGGCGAGTTTCCGACTGAGCTACGAACCGTGGCAGCACGTTTACAACGTCGGCTTCCGCGTGGTTTGTGAGAGCGAATTGAAGGACGGTGGCTCTCCTGTTAGTACAGCGAGCAGTGCCCAAACAGCGACAATCTCCGCGAGATGACTATGAACAATGATGAAATATTGCGGCGAAAGAATGTTGAGCGCACGTCGGCAAGATTCGCAATTACGGTTCAACGAAGTTGGCTGGCGGCTTTGGTCAGCTTCATCGCACTCGTGGCAGGTAACGCCAGCGCTTATGAACAAATCAATCAGGTTCATTACAAACCCGCGCAGAAGAACCGCTTTCTCGCGCCCACGGCCATCGTTGCTGCTCCCGATGGGGAGCGGCTCTATGTGGCGTGTGAGGCCACGGGAGAGGTGCTCATATTCGCTACGGTTTCAAAGAAAGTCACGTCCCGCATTCTTATCGGTGGTTCGCCATCGGGGTTGGCGCTTTCGCCAGATGCATCCAGGCTTTATGTCTCTTGCGGTGGCCAGGCGGGCACGGTGTGCATCGTGGACATCGCAACCCGCAAGGTGACCGACCGTCTCCCGGCGGGTTATCAGGCGCAATCGCCGGTGCTGAGTCCCGACGGTCGCACGCTCTACGTCTGCAACCGGTTCAATAACGACGTGAGCGTCATTGACCTCGCGACGAAGAAGGAAGTCCGCCGGATCGCAGTGCCCCGCGAGCCATTTTCCGCCGCCGTCACAGCGGATGGCCGGCGGTTACTCGTGGCCAACCACCTCCACGCTGGCCGGGCCGATGAAGCAGTTGTGGCTTCGAGCGTGAGTATCATTGACCTCGCAGCGGGGAAGGTGCTCAAGGAAATATTCTTGCCGAACGGCAGCACGTTGCTGCGCGACGTTCGGGTTTCGCCGGACGGTCGCTACGCCGTCGTAGCCCATACACTTGCGCGCTTTCATCTGCCCACGACCCAAGTCGAGCGCGGTTGGATCAACAGCAATGCCGGGAGCATCATTGACCTGGCGGAATTGAAACTCCTTAACACCGTACTGTTCGACAGCATTGATTCCGGGGCCGCAACACCATGGGCCGTGGCGTGGAGCAGCGATGGCAGCCAACTCCTGGTCACGCATGCCGGCACGCATGAACTAAGCGTGGTGAATTTTCCTGCGCTCCTCGTTAAACTGGCGAAACTCCCGACAAAGCTCGACCCCGGCCGGCCCGTGGACTACCTCGCGTCATCGCAGATAACCGACGACGTGCCGAATGATTTGTCATTCCTTGTTGGCGTACGGCAGCGAATCAGGTTGCAGGGCAACGGACCACGTTCTCTTGCCGTCGCTGGAGGCCTGGCCTGGGTGGTAAACTACTTTTCCGATACGATAAACAGTGTAAGCCTCATTGCCGCTCCAGCTCGTGTGGAATCCATTCCGCTCGGTGATACGCCTCAAATGACAACCGCTCGATTGGGCGAACTTTACTTCAATGACGCCACGCTTTGTTTTCAAGGATGGCAGGCGTGTTCAAGCTGCCACTCGCACGATGCGCGAGTGGACGGGCTGAACTGGGACAACCTTAACGATGGCATCGGCAATCCGAAGAACGGCAAGAGCCTCCTTCTTGGGCACGAGACACCGCCTTCGATGTGGCTGGCCGTGCGCTCCAATGCCTGCGTGGCCGTACGCGCCGGCATTCGCAACAGTCTTTTCACCGTCCAGCCGCCGGAAGTTGCCGAGGCCATGGACGATTATCTGAAGTCGCTTAAGCCGATGCCGAGTCCGCATTTGATCAAAGGCAAACTGTCCGTCGCGGCAAGGCGTGGCGAGAAGTTGTTCTTCGACGAAACTGTCGGGTGCGCAGATTGTCACAATGGTCCGCTCCTCACCGATCTGAAGCTGCACGGAGTCGGTACGGTCGGAAAATTCGACAAGCCTGTGGATCGGTTCGACACACCGTCCTTGATCGAAGTATGGCGCACCGCACCGTACCTGCATGATGGGCGGGCTGTCACTATCCGTGAAGTTCTTACAAAGTTCCAGCATGACGACGAGCACGGTGTGACGTCGCACCTGACGCCAAAGCAAATTGACGACCTGACCGAGTTCGTATTGTCGCAATGAAAACAACATCTGTGGTTTTGTCGAACATATGATCGAGAGCGCAACTGGCGTGAAGGCCAAAGCCCCTTTGATTCGGCGGCGATACAGGCCGGAGTTGCAGGAGTGCAGCATCCAGCGGAGCGGCGTGCTGGAACTTCATCTTACGATCCTCCCGCTACCGGGTGAATCGGCGACCGGGATGTTGGAGCGTTTGGCGGTGTTGTTGAAGGCATACAACGCGAGCGTCATTCGGCACGAGGTATTTGGGGCGCTTGCGGACCATCCGGATTTCGTAATCGCCTTGCATCGATTGTTTGGTGCAGAACCCTGGCCCGTTACGTTTGTGGAGGGTGCATCCTGCAACGACGAATCCGTGGCTGGAATGCATGTGCTGGCAGTGGCTGGTGTTCGAGTTGATTCGCTTTCGGTTAATAATCGTATGGTTGGGCGAATATTTGAGGACGGCCATGCGCGACATTGCGTGCTCGGTGATATTCGACCGGCGGAGAATTCTGTCCCACACGCCCGGCAGGCAATGCAGGTTTTTGAAAATATCGAATCTGTCTTGAGTCGCACCGGCATGAGCTTGCTGAACGTCGCACGCACCTGGCTATTCCTTGACGACATCCTGTCGTGGTATGGCCCGCTGAACCAGGTGCGCCGGGAGTTCTTCGAGCGCCACCATCTGTTTGATCACACCGTGCCGGCCAGCACCGGGGTAGGAACAAGGAATCCGGTTGGAGCGGCGCTCGTGGCAGGGGCCTGGGCGGTCGAACCGACCAATGGCTCACTGTTTCTCGGTGAAGTGGGCTCACCGATGCAGTGTCCGGCGCCGGCTTACGGCAGTTGCTTTAGCCGCGCCGTGGAAATCGTCACGCCGGGTTGGCGGCGGATGTTCATCTCCGGCACGGCGAGCATCGCACCCAAAGGTGACAGCGTTTGCGCGGGCGATGTGGACGGTCAGATTGATCTCACCATGCAGGTGGTACGCGCGATCCTGGTTTCACGCGAGATGGATTACCCGGACGTTACACGTGCGACTGCCTATTTGAGAAACCCCGCCGATGCTCCGTTATTTCGCCGATGGTGTACCAAGCTTGGCCTTGAGAACTGGCCATTGATCATCACGCAGGCCGTGGTCTGCCGCGATGAACTGCTTTTTGAAATCGAAGTGGATGCAATGGCCCCTGTCCGAAAGAATGTTTCATCTACCTGGGAGATCTAAACTATGAACAGCCGTCTTCTTAAAATACTGGTTTTGCTTCTCGGTGGAGCAATGTATTCCTCAGCAGCACCAGAGTCCTCGCCGGACTGGTCGCAGGTCCTTGAAAAGGATTGGTTGCTTGAGGCGCAGCTTCACGCCGAAGCCCAGCATGCCGCCAACCTATCAACCAGCGACGACGCGGCGGGCGGGTGTGATGGCGTAACGAACGGCAAATGGGGATTCCACACCGGTCTGGAAGCTAATCCATGGTGGCAGGTTGACCTCGGTCAGGTT
>JABFSR010000242.1 GCA_013140495.1 Verrucomicrobiota bacterium | reverse complement strand
TTGTCGGGTTTGCCGCCGCCTTTTCCGCCGACGATGGGCGCGATGGCTTGAATGATTTTACCGGCCTGAACTTTCGCGGTGTATTCCGCTGACACAGTAGCGATCAACGTCACGGCGCTTTCTGAACCGCCGCCCAACACGACCACGCCTTTGAAACGTCCCTTCAACGCATCGGCGATGGCCTGGAGGAAATCTCCGGTGGCGTCGCCGAGGTTGTGCGTGATGAGTGGAATGCCGTTCACTTGTTGCGCGGTGCTGAGCAATTCGCTCGCGGCATTCGACGCGTTCCGTTGCAACGCAATTTGCACCTCTTTCTCCAACGCCTTCTGATGCGCCAACAGCGACTCGATCTTCTTTTCCAGTTCGTGGATGGGCGAATTCACCTTGCCCGCGACGGTCTTGATCAACTCGCGATCCAGCTTCATCACGTCGTAGGCGGTGAGGCCGGCGACGGCTTCGATGCGGCGCACGCCGGCAGCAATCGCGCTTTCGCCGACGATGCGGAACAAACCGATCTCGCCGGTGGCGCGGGTGTGCGTGCCGCCGCAGAGTTCCATCGAGTAGCCGTTGAGCTTGTTCGCAGTGCCGCCGATCTGGACGACGCGGACGGTGTCGCCGTATTTGTCGCCGAAGAATTGCATCACGTCCTTGCGGTTCTTCACGTCAACGTGCGGAACTTCAGTCCACGAGACGCCGGCGTTTTCGACGATGCGTTCGTTGACGAGCTTCTCGATGTCGGCGACCTGCGCGGGCGTGAGCGGTGCGCTGTTGAAGTCGAAGGTCAACTTGTCCTGGCCGACGAATGAACCTTTCTGTGACGCCTCCTTGCTCGCGACTTCGTGCAATGCCCAGTGGAGCAAATGCGTGACGGTGTGATGGCGTTGGATGGCGTTGCGACGCGCGGCGTCAACACGCAGGACAACTGCCTCGCCAGCCGTTGGAAGGTTTTCGCCCTGCACAATATGAAGCCAGGTGTTGCCGGATTTCTGGGTGTTCGTGATTCGGAGCCGCAGCAATGAAGCGGTGGAATCCGGGACGGACTCGGCTGGATAGAGATGCATCTCGCCGGTGTCGCCGACCTGGCCGCCCATTTCGGCGTAACAGGCGCTGGTGTCGAGAATCACCGCCGTCTTGTCCTTCAAGCTGACAACCTCCACGACTTTCGCATCGTTCTCCAACGTGTCGAAGCCGACGAACTTCGTGGGCGTGGTGGTTTCGATTTGGGAAACGGAAATGACTTCCTTCTTCTGCGCGGAGCGGGCGCGAGTGCGCTGCTCTTCCATCAACTTCTCGAAGCCTTCCTTGTCCACGGTCAAACCGCGTTCGCGCGCCATCAACTCGGTGAGGTCGAGCGGGAAGCCGTATGTGTCGTAGAGTTTGAAGGCGAAGCCTCCTGAAATCCCTCTCTCAATCGTACCGTCCAGTGCGCTTCTGCGAAAACCATAAGTTTCTTCGCGTTTCGTTCCGTCGGGAAGAAATTCAATAACGCTTGCTTGAGTTGAAACATTACTCATGCCGGGAACTACCGGAACAGGCTGCATATTCTCAATAGCCCGGACAGCTTCTTCAAATAATTCAATTCCTCGATCGAGTGTCTTGTTAAACGATTCTTCCTCAATGCGGATCACATCTTGGACATGCTTTTTCTTGGCACGGATTTCGGGGAAAACGTCGCCCATGGTCTCAGCAAGAACATCCACAAGCTTATAGAAGAAAGGCTCACGGAAACCGAGCGTTCGACCGTACCGCACGGCTCGGCGCAGGATGCGGCGTAGAACGTAGTTGCGATCTGTGTTGCCGGGGTTAATGCCGTCAGCAATCGCAAAACTCAACGTGCGGATATGGTCGGCGATAACGCGAAATGCCACATCAATTGTTTTTTGCCTTTCTAATTCTCCGAACAAGTAACTGAGGTTTTGATGCAGTTCGCTCCGGCTCGCATTCGGAGCCGAGGTCGTCTTTCGATCCACATTAACCGCTGCTCGACTACTTTTGGCTGGGACGGCTGTTTTAGTATCCGTCTGGCCAGGTAGCGTGGAGCCGTATCGCTCTCCACTAAGGCTCTCAAGCATTGCGAAAATAGGGCGAAAGATGTCTGTTTCGTAATTTGAAATATTCGCGAAAACAAAATCCTTCAGCCCTTTCGTGCCCTGGATGATGCTCGTCACGCGCTCGAAGCCCATGCCGGTGTCAACGTGCTTGGCGGGCAGCGGCGCGAACGTGCCGTCCGGGTTCGCGTTGAACTGGATGAAGACGTTGTTCCAGATTTCGATGCAGCGGGCGTCGCCTTGGTTGACGAGCGAACCGCGCGTATTGCCGTCGGGCGTGAGGTCCACGTGGATTTCGGTGCAGGGACCGCACGGGCCGGTTTCGCCCATCATCCAGAAATTGTCCTTCTTGTTGCCTGGAACGATGTGGACTTTGGGATCGCAACCGGCTCCGGTAAATTTCTTCGCCCAGTACATCGCGGCTTCCTGATCGGCCATCTCGAACGGCGACGCATTCTCATTTGGCGGAATAAAGGTCGGCGAGGTCATCACCAGGACGAGGACTTGCTCAAGTTCGGTCTGCCACCTGGCTTCCCAGCCCGGTTCGCCGAGATACGGACAAAAGACGGTTGCGTAAAGACGCTGCGGCGGAAAGTTCCAGACCTTGACGACCAGTTCCCAAGCCCACTCGATGGCTTCCTTTTTGAAGTAATCGCCGAAGGACCAGTTGCCGAGCATCTCGAAGAACGTGTGGTGATAGGTGTCGAGGCCGACGTCTTCGAGGTCGTTGTGTTTGCCACCGGCGCGGATGCACTTCTGCGTGTCCGCCGCGCGACCAGGCGTGTAGGGGCATTTGGTCTGGCCAAGGAAGATGGGCACGAACTGGTTCATGCCGGCGTTGGTAAACAGCAGGTTGGGGCTGTCCGGCATGAGCGAGGACGACGGGACAATGGTGTGTTGCTTCGACTTGAAGAAGTCGAGGAACGACTGGCGGATTTCGGTCGAGGTCATTGTAAAAATGTTACAGGTTGAAAGTTGAAGGTTGAAAGTTTCGTTGCGCGCGGATCGCAGTGGACCTGCAACCTGCAACTTTCAATCTGCAACTGTTCCAAGAATCAGGCGGGAAACATAGCCCAATCCGGCAGCGCGAGGCGAGCCGAAGTTTTGGTGGCGGAATTGCGGGGTCGGAGCATCGAATCAAAACCTTCAACCGCCCGCCGCAATTGCGTCCAACTCGATCTCGAAGAGCAGATCATCGCGGCAGATTTCGCAGCAGGTGTTCACGACGGGCAGGGCGAGCAAGCCGTTATCTTCAAGCCAGTCTTGAAAGATCGGAAGATCCGCGCCGGACTTGAAGTAGGCCGTCGCTCGCGAAACATCACTGAATTCGAGTCCGCGCGATTCCAGAATTGCTCCCGCCACCTGCATCGCCAGTTCAATCTGCGCCCGCACGTCACCCACATGAACAGTCATCCCGCCCGGTTCGATGCTCGCTGTGCCAGAGATGAGCAATTGACAGAAACCGCCCGAGTTGATTTCCACGGCACGACTGAACGCGCTGCCGTATGCCGTCGCGGCGCACTGGCGCGGTGACGGCACGAAATGAACCGTCCCCGCCATGTCGTCATGCGGCTTCACCGCCCAAACCGCCGCCGTCAGGGCCGCGCCCGCAGGATTTCGCCCGCGCACGCCGGTGCTGGCCGGGAGAAAGCCGGGCCGCAACTCATTTTGCTCAAAAACCAGATTGCGCACGCGATTGAAAGCCCCATACCAGTTCAAAATGTCATCAAGAAAAAACCAGGTTCGCGCCACATCCCGCATCGTCATCCGGGCCCGGGCCAGGCCACCTTGAATGGCTTGAAAGGTTTCATGCGCCTGGTCTGGTGACAAAATGTTGCGGTTTGCCGGCCTGAGACCGGAGAGAACACAGTGCGTGGCGGTGGCATCGCGCCAGATTCGGGCGGAAGCGTTCGCGCCGAGTGGTAAAGCCTGAACTGGCACGCCCGAAACCGCATGAACCTGGATTCCGGAAAGCGCCGAACCATCGCAACCCATGCCTTCCACCCATGTCAGCGGTAAATCGGTGGTGTCGAATGCCCGCCGCAATGCCGTCAGCGTCGGCTGGCTCGCGGCCACGGAGCCGAAGGCAATCTGCCGGACGACCGTTGCCTCCAGTGGATCGAGGACTTCAGCCAAACGCCGGATCATGGCGGCAGGCGATTCGGAAGGCCGGGGCGTGATTGTCAGATGAAATTCTGAAACCGACGCGGACCCGACGACGAGGAGGTTCATTCCGTCGGCGAACTCCCGCGAAATCTGCACGTTGTTGGAACCAGTTACCGCCGCGATTGTGCGACTTGAATTTCCCGAGGCTTCCGTCGGCATGATTATTCCTTTTCACAACTTGCGCCGGCAGTGTTCTCCTTCCGACGGCTTCCCAACCCACCATCAGGCCCATTAGAGTGTAAAAATGTTCGCTTGGTTACAAAAAATTAAACTAATATGTAACCAGCGGCGAAAAATACCCGTCGGTTAATGGTAACTGCCGATTCCAGAGCGCGGAATCGGTGGCGGAAAATACTTATGAGGTTGTTGCCGGGAAACTCACTCTTGCGAATGCGGCTGGGAATAAAGCCGTTCTTCGCCCGGGCCGCGATCATTGGCCTGGCCTGCGGCGGATTCGGCGTCATGGCTCAACCTGTGGCATCGCCCTTTGAATCCTCACAACCACCCACGGCAACCAGCCGCATTGACGAACTGGTCTTCAGCCGACTCGGCAAACTTAAGATTACGCCAGCCCATTCGTGCTCGGATGCCGTGTTCGTCCGCCGCGTGTTTCTGGACGTCATCGGCACGCTGCCGACCGCGCAGGAGGCGAGCGATTTCATCCTAAGCCGTGATGCGAACAAACGTCGCGCGTTGATTGATCGCCTGCTCGAACGTGACGAGCTCGCCGATTACTGGGCAATGAAGTGGAGCGACCTGCTTCGCGTGAAGGCTGAATTTCCGATCAATCTCTGGCCGAATGCGGCGCAGGCTTATCATCGGTGGATTCACACTTCCGTCCGCGATAACAAACCTTACGATCAGTTTGTGCGCGAGCTGCTCACTTCCAGTGGCAGCAACTTCCGCGTCGGCCCCGTTAATTTCTATCGCGCCATGCAGAACCGCGAACCGGAAGGCATCGCGCAAATCGTCGCGCTCACGTTCATGGGTGTGCGTGCGGACAAGTGGCCGGCGGAAAAACTCGCGGGCATGGCCGCGTTCTTCAGCAAGGTCGGTGCGAAGTCCACTGGCGAGTGGAAGGAGGAAATTATTTTCTTCGATCCGGCGAAGACCAATGCCACATCGCCCGCACCCGTTTTTCCAGACGGAAAAGCCGCCACACTTTCTGCCGGCCAGGACCCGCGCGCAATTTTCGCCGACTGGCTGATTGATGCGAAGAATCCGTGGTTCACCCGCAACATCGCGAATCGCATCTGGTCCTGGCTGCTCGGACGCGGGATCATTCATGAGCCGGACGACATTCGCGCGGACAATCCGCCCGGCAATCCGGAGTTGCTCGCCTATCTCGAGCACGAACTCGTTGCGTCCAAGTATGACTTGAAGCACATCTACCGGCTGATTCTCAACTCGCAGACCTACCAACTCGCCTGCCTGCCGCAGAGCAATCATCCCGAAGCCGCCGCTAATTTCGCCAGTTATCCGCTGCGCCGGTTGGAGGCCGAAGTTCTGATTGACG
>JABFSR010000093.1 GCA_013140495.1 Verrucomicrobiota bacterium | reverse complement strand
GTCAGCCGAATCTGAGCCAGGACTTCATTGTTGCGCCCAAGGACGGGGGCGAGTTCATGGTTGGCGGAGAATACAGCGCAGCGTTCGCGAACCTGACGGTGCTGCCATCTGCATCTGCCGAGATCACATGTCTGAGCATCACTCATACGAATCTTCCCGGCAGTCTTCACAAAATAACTCTCAGTTTCTGTCCGGTGTCTGGTTACGATCACTACGTGGAATTTCGCGCGCAGGCGGGCGGCGGCACGGGCTGGCAGACTGCCGCGGGCGGGCCATACAATTCCGGCGTCTATGTTGAAACCAACAACGTTTCCACGCGTTACTATCGCGTGAGAGCCGTGCCTGCCGGTGCGCTGGCAGCCTTCGTTGTGAACATTGTCCGCGTCGCACCCGGGCAGGTCAGGCTGACGTATCCCATCACACCGGGTTTCAACTACACCATCGAAACGCGAACCAGCCTGGCAGCGGGCAGTTGGGCGGCGCTGCCCGGCGGGCCGCACAATTCCGGCAACGTGATTGTTACCAATGCTGCCGCGCAACTGTTCTTACGCGTGGGTGCTGCTCCGTAATTGTGATCTGAACTCGACAAGTCAAACATCACCCGCGAGGTGCTGGCGTTCAGAATTGCGAACGATCTGGTTAAAGCACGGTCAATACGCACATCGGGCATATTTACCAGAAGCTGCATGTGCAGTCGCGCGGACAGGCGGTGGCGAAGTACCTCGGGGCCTAAATCCCGGATCAGGTTAAGGTAGCTTGGTTGTTTCCACACGACCTCTTGAACCTATCGGCAGTTTTGCCGATGCGCGCCGTGACGAATGTTTTTTATGCTAACTGATTCGTGACCATCACTCCAACAAACCGTGAACATGCAGGTGAACACTAAAACTCTTTCCCTTCTCCTGGTCGCCACAGTCGGGACCGCATTGGCCGAACCGATCACCCCCGTGCCGGAAAAAATCTCCTGCACCATTGCGGACCGGCAGGACTTCCAGATTCCCGATCGCGTGCAACTGACCGGATGGGTGGGAAGTCGCATTGCCGCCAACGAAAGCAATCGTCTGGTCAAACTTGATCCGGCGCGCCTGTTGGAAGGCTATCGCAAACGCCCAGGTCGGCAGACTTGGGACGGTGAACACGTCGGCAAGTGGCTCCATGCGGCAACTCTGGCGTGGGTTAACACTGGCGATCCGGCTCTGCGCGCGAAGCTCAATGACACCGCGGCGGAACTTTGCAAGTGCCAGCTTGCGGACGGTTACCTCGGCACCTATCTGGAGAAGGACCGCTGGACCGAATGGGATGTGTGGGCGCACAAATACAACCTGATCGGTTTGATCACCTACATGCGCTACACCGGAAACATGACGCCGCTCCCTACCTGCCGTCGCATGGCGGATCTCCTTTGCAAAACTTTTGGCGACCAGCCGGGCCAGCGCGACATCATCAAGGCCGGCCATCATGTGGGTATGGCGCCGACCAGTGTGCTGGAGCCGATGGTGCTGCTCTATCGCCTGACCGGCGAAACGCGTTATCTCGATTTCTGCAAATACATCCTGCGCTCGTGGGAACAGCCGAACGGTCCCCACGTTGTCTCCACGCTGTTGACTTCCAAACGCGTGGACAAAGTCGGTAATGGCAAAGCCTACGAAATGCTCTCCTGTCTGAATGGCGCGCTGGAGTTCTATCGCACCACCGGCGAACGGCAGATTCTCGATGCCTGCCTGAATGCCTGGCAGGACATCGTGGACAAGCGTCTCTATATCACCGGCGCGGCGAGTTACCACGAGCTTTTTCATGACGACTACGATTTGCCCAATGTCGCCAGCGTGGGTGAAACCTGCGTCACGGTTACCTGGCTACAGTTCAATGCCCAGTTGCTGCGCCTGACCGGCGAGGCGCGCTTTGCCGAGCAACTCGAGAAAGTGGTGCTCAATCAACTGCTCGGCGCCCAGCGCCCCGATTGCGCCGCGTGGGGTTACTACGTGCAGATGGAAGGCAAAAAACCCTACAGCGATTCGCTGGACGGACACTGCTGTCTGTCGAGCGGTCCTCGCGGCGTGGCGCTGATTCCCACATTTGCAGCGAGTACCGATGCCGCCGGTGTGGTGATGAATCTTTACGATGCCAGCACGGTCCGGCTGAAGTTGCGCGACGGATCACAGGTTTCCCTAACCACCGAGACGCGCTATCCTAGCGATGGGCGGATACGAATCACCGTGAATCCCGCGGAGCCCAAGGCATTCGCCGTCAAGGTGCGGATTCCTGCCTGGTGTGGTTCGGCTTCAATTGCGGTCAATGGCAGCAAGGTGGTTGCAAAGCCTGCCGCCGATGGTTACGTCGCCATCCAGAAAACGTGGACTGCGGGCGATAAGATCGAACTCAACTTCCCGCTCGAACCTCGGGTGGTCATTGGCGATCACCACAATCAGGGCAAGGTGGCGCTTGAGTACGGCCCGCTTGTGCTGTGTGCTGACGAGGCTCTCCTGCCGGATGAAGTGAAGACGCTCGCCTCACTGACTATTGCTAATCCAGATGTCGCCGCGCTGGCTGTCACCCCGGAACCGGCACCGGACCAGTTGAAAACCTGGCCGGGCGCGCAAATATTTCGGATCAAGACTCTGGCGCAGAAAACGGGCGTGCCGGTGGAAGTCCGCTTGATTCCCTTCGCCGATGCTGGCGGCACCGGTTCCCGCTACAAAGTCTGGCTGCCTCTGCCCCGTCAATCGAGCGGCAATCTATTGCTGGAGGGAGTGGAGAGTCGTTCCCGCCCAGGAAACCAGCCCGGCTCCATCATTGATGAAGAGCTCCAAAGTCCGGTGGTGACATTTGATGGTCAGCCTTCGAAAGAGGACTGGTTTGCCGTGACGTTCGACGTACCGATTGCGATCCGGCGCGTGGTGTTCATGCACGGAAACAATTTCCACGATGGCGGCTGGTTCGACGCCGGCGCAGGGAAGCCCAAGGTGCAAATCCAGCGCGCGAAAGGCGGCGCGTGGGAAACGGTCGGCGAGTTGGCGGATTACCCCGCCACGACCGCCACCAACAACGGAAACCTCAAGTTCGGCCAGGCGTTCACCTTGCGACTGGCAAGTCCGGCAAAAGCGCTGGCCGTGCGCGTTCTCGGCGTTCCGGCCTGCGGCGATAATCCAAAACAAAACTTCTCGTCCTGCGCGGAACTGCAAGCATTCAATCCATGAAAACGCAAAGCGGTGGCGACAGTGAAACTGCGGGGGACCTTATGGCTTCTTCGCTGTTTGCGGTGGGACGGATTTGGCAGGGCGAACCCTGCTCCGGGAAATTAGTGTCAACGCTCGCCCTCACCCCGACCCTCTCCCCCGGGGAGAGGGAGAAGCCACCGCGCGCCACTCAAGTTCCGGGGTCATGGTTGCCAGCGCCCAGCTTTCTCTTCTTGCTCCAGCAGCCGCAGGAAGAACTGAACCGCCCGCACTGCGTGAAGGCGGACGACGATTCTCCCTCTCCTGGGGGAGAGGGCCGGGGTGAGGGCGGGCCAAACCACCATCGTCCCGGCGGTGCAACGGTTGACTCACTCTTGGCTCCAGTAAAAACAGTGGAGAGCAAATTCATCAAGGGGCTTCGGCCCTTCGTTTGCACGCATCTGGCCGCTGTGTTGGTATCGCTTGCCCCGCAGTCGGCGGCAGCGACTGCCCCGACCTTCCTCCATACGCAAGGCCAAGACATCGTCAACGAGCGAGGTGAGAAGATTCTTCTGCGCGGCGTCAGCTTGGGAAACTGGATGTTACCTGAGGGTTACATGTGGAAATTCGGACGCGAGGGAGATCGCCCTCGCAAAATCGAAAAGCTCGTCAACGATTTGATCGGGCCGGAGAATGGAAAGCGATTTTGGTCCGAGTTTCGCCAGCATTACATTACCGAAGCCGACATCAAAAGCGTCGCCGATCTGGGCTTCAATTCCGTCCGCCCCGCGCTCAATTCGCGGCTCTTCATTTCCGAATCGGGAACGTCCATCGGCGCGGAGGAGGGATTCCTGTTGTTGGACAACTTGGTGGCGTGGTGCAAAACACGCGGCCTCTATGTGATCATAGACCTGCACGGCGCACCCGGCGGTCAGACCGGGCAGAACATTGACGACAGCCCCAACAACCAGCCCGAGCTTTTCATGGAGACGAAGTATCAGGATCAGTTGGTTTCCTTGTGGCAAGCCATTGTCCGACGTTACAAGGACGAGCCGACTGTCGCGGGTTATGACCTCTTGAACGAGCCGCTGCCAGAGCAAACGGGCGCGGCCAAGAAGTACAAAGCGCAGTTGGAGCCGCTCTACCAACGCGTCACGAAAGCCATCCGGGAGATTGATTCGAAACATATCATCATCCTCGAAGGCGCGGACTGGTCGAATGATTGGTCGGTGTTCTCCGAGCCCTTTGACAAGAACCTCGTTTATCAATTCCATTATTATTGCTGGGCCAATCCCGCCGTCTTGACCAGCATTCAACGTTTCCTTGACGACCGAAAGCGTTTCAATGCCCCGGTGTGGGTGGGTGAAATTGGAGAAAAGGAAAACGCCATCCACTGGGCCACCACCGAATATCTCGAAGCCAACAACATTGGCTGGTCGTTCTGGCCGTGGAAAAAGATGGACACGCGCAACACCTCTTGCTCCATCAAACTTCCCGCCCAGTGGGCGGTCGTGACCGCGTATTCGCGAGATGGGGAGAAACCTTCCCGCGAAATCGCCCAGCGGGCGTTTGATGAATTGCTCATCAACATTCGACTGGAAAACTGCGTCTTCTTTCCGGACGTGGTCAATGCGATGCTACGTCGGGCGCCCGGGCGAATCGAAGGCGAGAACTATGGCCAGGATGGATACAACAAATCCTACTTCGTCTCGGACACCAATCGGCTCTCGAAGTACTATCGTCAGTCTGAACCCGTTGCCATAACCGGGCGCGAGACCGCACACCCCAAGGAGTCCGACCAGAACATCACCCTGCACGCGAAAGAATGGACGGCTTACACCATCACCAGCGACTCTGCAAAGGACTACCAAGTCACCATCAAGGTGAAGGCAACTGACGGGCCTGCCGCAGCGCAACTGATTTCCGGCAACCAAGTCAGGCAGTTGACGATCACTCAGAACACCTGGCAGGAAATCAAACTGAACGCCCTCACCCTGAAGCGCGGCACAAACCGCCTCAAGTTTCTAGTGACCAGCGGCGTTGCTGATTTGGATTGGATTGAATTGAGTCCGGCCGAAAAAAGCCAGCCGGTGGCGCAGGGACGTTCGCCAGTTCTGCCCAGATGAAAATACACATGATGGGAACCAATTCCGAGTTACGATGAAAATAGGCGGACAACATTCGTCGCGCATGATCAAGCCTCCGGTCCTTGTGATTGGCAGTTCGAACACCGACCTGGTTATCAAGGCGGCGCGCATCCCCAAGCCCGGCGAAACAATTCTCGGCGGCGAGTTTGCCCGAGCTGCTGGCGGCAAAGGCGCGAATCAAGCCGTGGCCGCAGCGCGAGCGGGCGGGGCGGTCACGTTCATTGCCCGCGTTGGCCGCGATTCAAATGGCGAAGCAGCATTGACTGGTTTTGTCGCTGACGGTATCAACGTGAAGCATGTGGTTCACGACCCGACCCGCCCATCAGGCGTGGCGCTCATCTTCGTTGGCAAGAATGGCGAGAACAGCATCGCGGTGGCTTCGGGAGCGAATGACAAACTCAGTCCCGCCGATGTTCGCCAGGCAAAGGCTGCGTTCCGCCGCGTCCGCGTCGTCCTCCTTCAACTGGAAACGCCGCTGAAGACCGTCGAGGCGTCCATTGCACTTGCCGCAGCCGTTGGCGTGCGGGTGGTTTTGAATCCGGCGCCTGCCCGACCTCTCCCGGCCCAACTGCTCAAGTGCATTTACCTGATCACGCCCAACCAGAGCGAAGCCGAACTGATCACCGGCGTGGCGGTGACCAGCGAAACCACGGCAGCCCAGGCCGCCGACAAACTTCTGGCGCGCGGTGTTCAAAACGTAATCATCACGATGGGCGCGCGTGGTGCGTTCATGGCCGGGAAAAACTTGCGGCAGTTGATGCCCGGATTCAAAGTGACCGCCGTGGACGCCACGGGAGCGGGTGACGTTTTCAGCGGCGCGCTCGTTGTCGCGCTAGCCGAGGGGCGGTCGTTGCCGGAGGCTGCGCGATTTGCCAGCGCGGCGGCGGCCATTTCCGTAACCCGCTTCGGTGCGCAGCCCTCCGCTCCGACGCGCCAGGAGATCGAAGCCGTGCTCGCTACGGGAAAAGTTCCGCCCGCGTTGAAAGCACGGCGTCCAAAATAAATTTGTCCATCATATCTTATGAAACAACATCTGTCCTCAAATTCAAATTCGGTCGCGAGCCTGGCGCTCGCCTTGTCCGTCGTTGCGCTCGCCATGTTAAACGCTGGCTGCAACAAATCCGCCAACAGCGACAACAAATCTACACCCGGCAAACCCAAGGTCGCGCTTGTCATGAAATCGTTGGCGAATGAATTCTTCAGCACCATGGCGGAGGGCGCAAAGCAGCATCAAGCCGCCAACGCCGCCAACTACGATATTGTTGTCAACGGCATCAAGAATGAAACCGACCTCGCCGAGCAGGTGAACCTCGTCGAGCAGATGATCGCGCAGCAGGTCAATGCCATCGTCATCGCGCCCGCCGACTCGAAAGCGCTGGTGACGGTGCTCAAGCACGCCAAGGAGGCGGGCATCCTCGTCGTGAACATTGACAACAAGCTCGACGCCGAAGTGCTCCAGCGGGAGGATCTCAAAGTGCCATTCGTCGGGCCGGACAACCGAGCCGGCGCGCGGAAAGTGGGCGAAGCGCTCGCGAAACAACTTCAGGCGGGCGACAAGGTGGCGATCATCGAAGGCATCCCGACCGCCTTCAACGGCCAGCAGCGCCGGTTGGGATTCGAGGACGCGATGAAGGCGGCGGGCGTGAACATCGTGAGCGTCCAGAGTGGCCGCTGGGAAATGGAAACGGCCAACAACGTCGCCAGCGCGATGCTCAACGAACATGCGGACCTCAAGGCATTGTTGTGTGCGAACGACAACATGGCCCTCGGCGCGGTATCGGCCATTCAAGCAGCGGGCAAGACCGGCAAAGTTCTGGTCGTGGGCTTCGACAACATCAGCGCATTGCGGCCATTGCTGGACAACGGGCAGGTTGTGGCAACGGCGGACCAGCACGGCGACAGGCTGGCGGTGTTTGGCATTGAGGCGGCGCTGAAAATTCTGAAGGGTGAAGCGCCGCCTGCGGATCAGACTACAGCGGTGGATCTGGTAACCAAGTAATCTCAGGTCATGGCCAACGCTGCTCCACTCCTGCAAGTCACCCGGCTTCAGAAAAGCTACAATGTCCCCGTGTTGGTGGACTTCAGCTTCACCCTGCAGCGCGGGGAAGTTCATGCGTTGGTGGGTAGCAACGGCGCGGGCAAATCCACTTTCGCGCGTATTCTTTCCGGGCTGACCGAGCGCGATGGCGGAGACATCCAACTGGAAGGTCGTCCTCACAATCCAGCCTCCAAGCGTGAGGCCGAACACGCAGGCGTCATCATGGTTCTACAGGAACTCAATGTGATTGGGACGATGAGCATTGCGGAAAACATTTTTCTCAACCGGCTGCCGCGCCGCAGTGGATTCCTCCGCTTCGCCAACCTGCATGAAGAAGCCCGCCACGCCCTCGCACGCGTGGGCCTTGGCACCGTTGATCCCGCCACGCCGGCAGGATATTTGGGCGTGGGTCAACAACAGTTGATCGAGATTGCCGGGGCGTTGTCGCAGAATTGCCGGTTGCTCATCCTGGATGAACCGACGGCGGCGCTGACCGACCCCGAGATCGAGCAGCTTTTTGGAAACATCCGCCAGCTTCAAAAGGAGGGCGTGGGGATCATTTATGTCAGTCACCGGATGGATGAAATCCGGCGGATCGCTGATCGCATCACCGTGATGCGTGATGGCCGTGCCGTCGCGACGCACCAGGCCAGTGACGTGACCCCGACAAAACTGGTCCGTGGAATGGTCGGACACGATTTGCCGGAGCGGAAGAGCGAAGTCGCGCGGCCAATGGGTGAAGTCGCTTTGCGTGTGCGCAACCTGCAGGCGGGGGAACGTGTGCGCGATGTCAGCTTCGAAGTGCGACGCGGTGAAATTTTGGGCATCGCGGGTTTGATCGGATCCGGCCGCACTGAAACCTTGCGAGCCATCTTCGGCGCGGATGCAAAAGACAGCGGAGAGATTTTCGTCGGGGAGAAACCAGTGGTTATCCGCAGCCCATCAGACGCGCTTCGGGCCGGCATCGGCCTCGTGCCTGAAGATCGCAAACAGGACGGCCTGCTGTTGCCGCAGTCCATCCGGGTCAACACCACGTTGAGCACCATTGCCCGGCACGCCAGCGCCGGTGGGTGGCTGGACACCCGCGCGGAAATCAAAACCACCGAATCTTTCTGCGGACGATTGCAGGTGCAGAGCGCGTCACACGAACAGGCCATCGGCGAGTTGAGCGGCGGCAACCAGCAGAAGGTGGTCATTGCCCGCTGGCTCGCGCGCGATTGCCGCGTCCTGTTGTTTGATGAACCGACGCGCGGGATTGATGTCGCCGCGAAACACACCATCTACCAGTTGTTGCGCGACCTGGCGGGTGAAGGAAAAGCCGTCGTGGTCGTGTCGAGTGAACTGATGGAACTGATGACGCTCTGCGACCGCCTGCTCGTCATGTCGCAAGGTTGCATCACCGCCGAATTCACGCCCGACGAATGGACGCAGGAAAAAATCACCCGGGCTGCGTTCAGCGGTTATCTCGACCGGAAGAAGAGCGCCATCAACTCATGAAGACTCTAAGAAATTCCTGTGCCGAATCCCAACGGGATTCCGGCTTAAAGCCCAGGGTTGCGAGGAACGAGCTACCCTGGGAAGGACGGATGCAGGCCAACAACCCCAACGGGGTTGTGGCTCGGCGGGGGAATCGTGGCGCAACCCCGTTGGGGTTGAAAACCTTCACGGCAGTAACCCAGGGTAGCTCGTTCCTCGCAACCCTGGGCTGTGAGACACAATCCCTTTGGGATTGCAGAAACCGTCGAACCTCTCACTCTGCGGCCCAACTTTTCTTCCAGTTTTCAGAACCGAAAGGCATCAGTATTTGCTCATGAAGTTCAAACCCAAAAAACTGATCGAGTACGTCGCCATGCTCGGAATATGGCTCGGGCTGGTCCTGCTCTTCGGTTTGTTGAGCGACAATTTTTTAAGCCCCCGCACGTTCGTCACTCTGGCCAATCGCATTCCCGCGCTCGCCGTGGTCGCGGCGGGTATGACACTCGTGCTCATCATCGGCGGGATTGATCTCTCGGTCGGTTCAGTGCTTGGCCTTTGCGGGGCGGTGGTGGGACTGGCCCTCGTTAATTTTCAAGTGCCGTTCTGGGCGGCCATTCTCCTTGGGCTTGGCGTCGGGTTGGTTGCGGGCACGTTGAACGGCGTGGTCAGCGTGGGCCTCGGGATTCCTTCGTTCATCGTCTCGCTGGGCATGTTGGAGATCGCGCGCGGTCTCGCCTATCTCACCACGAACTCGCAGACCAAATACATTGGCAGCGCGGTGCAAGGGCTGGCCACGCCGGTGGCCGGGTTGGCCGTGTCTCCGGCGTTCCTCATCGCCGTGCTGGTGGTCGTGGCCGGACAAGTGGTGTTGTCCCGTACGGTGTTCGGCCGCTATCTTGTCGCGATTGGCACGAACGAGCAGGCCGTGCGGCTGGCGGGCATCAACCCCAAGCCGGTGAAGATTGCGGTCTTTGCGCTGCTGGGTTTGCTGACCGGGCTGGGCGGAGTTTTTTACACCTCGCGGCTCGGCTCGTCCGATCCGAACGCGGGCGTGGGCCTTGAACTCTCAGCGATTGCGGCGGTGGTCATCGGCGGCACGAGTCTGATGGGCGGACGCGGTTCGGTGGTGAACACTTTTTTCGGCGTGCTCATCATCGCCACGCTGGAAGCGGGTCTCGCGCAAGTCGGAGCTTCCGAGCCAACCAAGCGCGTCATCACCGGGTTGGTGATTGTGGGCGCGGTGGTCCTCGATGCGTGGCGGCATCACCTGACGGGCAAGAAATTCATGTTGTTGAAACAATTGTTTTCCTGGACGCAATCCTCCAGCCCGCCGAATCACTCGCAGCAGGTGGTCGAGCGCGAGCGCGTGCGCATCGCCCGCGACATCCATGACGAGATCGGCGCGAACCTGACGCAGATCGCGCTGTTGAGCGAACTGGCCAAGAGTGACATGGCAAAGCCCGAGCAGGCCAAGGGTCACATGGACGAAGTGTTTCGCACCGCGCAGTCGTTGACGCGTTCGCTGGATGAAATCGTCTGGGCGGTGAATCCCGCCGGCGACACGGTGGAACAATTCGCGACGCATCTTTGCACCTTCGCTCCCCGGTTCCTGCAATCGGCCGGCGTGAACTGCCGGCTCGATGTGCCGGACGAGTTGCCGGCCATTACGTTGCCGGCCAGCGTGCGCCACCATCTCCATCTCGGCGTCAAAGAATCCCTGCACAACATCGCCAAGCACGCGCAGGCCACCGAAGTGTGGTTGCGCATGAAACTCGCACCCGACACCATCACGTTGATTCTGGAAGACAACGGACGCGGATTTCAACCCGGCTCGGACGCAAACCCGGGAGCGGACGGTCTGGCGAACTTGCGGCAGCGCATGAAAGAGATCGGAGGATCCTTCGAGCAACAGAGCCAGTCGGGCCGCGGGACGCTCACCACCCTCATTGCACCGTTGAAAAATGATGAATGAAAACCGGGTTGCGGCGGGTGCCCGGTTGAATTGCAGATGGTAACGGGCTTGTGATCAGAATAGCATTGGTTCACCAGCAGCACATTTCAATACATGCCGATCTCGATTGCCATTGTAGAAGATGACCGCGCTGTGCGTGCGAGTCTGGCCAGCATGATTCAACGCGCGGCGGACTGCCGTTGCGTAGGCGACTTTGGCTCTGCGGAGGAAGCGCTGCGGAAACTTCCGTCGTTGCGGCCTGACGTGATCTTGATGGACATCAACCTGCCCGACATGAGCGGTGTTGAATGCGTACACCAATTGAGCCAACGGCTTCCCGCCGCCCGGATTCTCATGTTGACCGTGCAGGAAGACCCGGACTCCATCTTCAATTCACTCGCGGCGGGGGCCTCCGGCTATCTGCTGAAACCGGTTCGCGCCGCCGAGTTGGTCGCCGCGGTCAAAGACGTCTTCCGCGGCGGGGCCCCGATGACGAGCATCATCGCGCGCAAAGTCGTCCAGTCTTTCAAGCAGGCTGGAACGTCGCGGACCGAAACGGAGAAGCTTTCCCCGCGGGAGCAGGGCGTTCTGGACGCTCTGGCCAAGGGCTATAGTTACAAGGAAACTGCAGAGCTGCTGGGTATCAGTTACAGCACGGTGCATACGCACATCGAGCATATTTACCAGAAGCTGCATGTGCAGTCGCGCGGCCAGGCGGTGGCGAAGTACCTGGGCACCTGAAGCCGGGGCGAAGGTTGCGGTAGCTTGATCATTTCCACACGGACGTTTTGGGCCTATCGGCAGTTTTGCCGATTACCACGCTTCGGAAAGTTGTTAACCTACGCGTATCACTAAGACCACCGACCACCGTCTTCGACCAGCGAAGAAAGTTTGGTCAGTTAGTGCGCGAGCCACAAATATAGCGAAACAACATGCGAAGCGATTTCAATTGGTTACCGCAGAGCATCCCTGAGTGGATGCGTGCGTGTGCATCCAGATTTCAAGCTCTTCAACCACAAACCAGGTAACAATTCCCCAGTTCAAACCAACAGCAACAACCCAGCAAGACATATATGCAAACTCCACAAACCACAAAAAAGCAACGCGGGCAAGGCTCGCTGTTCAACTGGCGATGGTCAGCCGTTCTCGCCCTACTCGGCTGTCTCATGGCAGGCAACGCCACGGCCGGAACTTTGACCGCCACCAGCATTCCCATAGTCGGTGCCAATACAGTTAATTTGAGCGCCGAGGGCGACATTGACTGGGCGCAGTGGGGAACTTTCACCGTCACGGACTTTAATCAAAAAGCCGGAGTGGTGTCGCAGATCCCCAACTTCACCATGCTCGGCGGGTCTCCCAGCCAATTTGGCAATGCGGCGGCCAAATCCGCCTGGGTGGATGGCTCGATTGATAAAGTAATAACCGGCAGGACGGCTGGTGTCTTCGTGAACGGCCCGCCGAACAACGGATTTCAACTGGTCATTCCGGCGTCAGCGACGACCAAAATTTTGAACCTATACATCGGGCGGTTTAACGCCTCCGGGCAACTTGATCTTGCCTTGAGTGATGGCACTACGCTTTCGCTTACGAACACGGGAAACAACCGGTTCACCATCACGTTTGCCGACAGTACGCCCTCCGCGACTCTGACGGTGAATTACTATAACCTTACTGCCGGTGGGAACGTCACGTTGATGGCCGCGTCGCTGGCCTCGGCGACGTCGCTCCCGTTGAGCGTCGGCACCCCCACGATCAGCGGCTCCAGCACGGTTCCATCGGGCAGCACGTTTGACCTTTTGGCCAACCCTCTTGGTGTCGCCGCCGATGGCACGACAACGAATTTCTTCCAATGGCAGGTGGATGGTGTGGACATTGCCGGGGCCACGAACAATCCCTATCTTACCGCCACGGCTGGCAGTGTGGGCGTCCATAACTATCGGGTGGTAATCACCAACACGGTCCTCGGTAGTGCCGTGACCAGCGCCCCGGTGGCGCTGACGGTGACGGCACCCGGCGCAGGAAACCTCTCTGTGTCCGGCGCTAATCTTCCAGCGTCCGGCCCTCCGACCTTTACACCTTTGGATGTCAATCTGACGACCGAGGGAGTTATTGATTGGGCGCATTGGGGATTCTTCAACCCCACGGACTATGACAATAAGAACGCCACCATTGGCAATTATACCCAGATCGGAACGGGTACATTCGCTGCATTCAGTTCCACCGTCAGCTTCACCTGGACGGATGCCACCACCGCCAACAACCCAGTCACCGCGACGCTGTCCTCAGCCAGCCTGCCTGTGGCGAATGGCTTTGTATTGAATATTCCGGCCTCATCCACCAGCAACCGGCTCGTTCATATCTACGTTGGCGTCAGTTCGGGCGCCGGATTGCGTGTTGAGGCAAAGATGAGTGACGGCTCTGCGCCGATTTTTACTGAATACAACGCGATCACCAGCGGCACCCGGCGTTACACCATGGTATTTCAAGCCGCGTCAGCGGGTCAGACCCTGAATGTGACGGTCTCGGAACCTCAACGGACCACCGGCAATGGGCGCATCTCGCTCCTGTCGGCTGCGCTGCAGCCCGTTCCCCCCTTGAGCGTGTCCACTTTGGTCGCTGATCCCGGCACCAGCGTGCTGGTGAACCAGCCCATGGTTGTTTCCGTCGCGCCGTTTCAGCCCCAGGGTGCCCCGCCGTTCGCTTATCAATGGCGCCGGGACACCGGCAGCGGCTTGACAAACGTGCCAGGTGCTACCGGCTCGTCCGTGTCTTTCACTGCGGGCAGCACTATCGGCAATGAAAGTTGTGACGTGATCATCACTGGCTCCCAAGGTTCAATTACAAGCGCCCCGGTGGTGCTGACCAGAACTGCAGCCACGGGACTCCTGGTGAATCTGAGCAAGGATCTCATTGCGGGCACATATAATCTGACCACAGAGGGCAAAATTGACTGGTCGAAGTGGGGTGTTGGTGGATCGGGTGGTTTTGATCAAAAAATCACGGGTGGAAGCGCCATCGGCAACTTCACCCTGTTCGGATCAGGAGGATTCCTCGGTGGGTTTGGCAGCAGCCTCTTCAGTTGGTCGGACGGCACGCCCAACGCGGCGCTCACCAATGGTTCGGCAGTCTTTTACACTGGCCTCGGCAACGGATTTTCGCTGACGGTTGCGGCGGCCACGACGAATCGGGTGTTGCACGTTTACCTCGGCTCGTTCCAGTGTGTCGCACATGTGGAAGCCTTCTTGAGCGATAACAGCGCGATCAAGATTGTTGATGAAACCATGCCTAGCGGCCAGGCCCGCCGCTTCAACATTGAGTTTGCCGCCGGTTCACCCGGACAGACCCTGACCTTCAGGTTCTGGAATTCTAATAATGGCGGTGGGAATGTCACCCTGTTGGCTGCATCGCTGGAAGGGGTTCCCCCATTGGCTGTCGGCACTCCCACCATCGGGCCGACCAATTTCGTTGCGGTCGGAAGCTCGATCTATCTGCAAGCGCAGGGGGCCAATGGCTTGGCTCCATTGCAATATCAATGGCAGTTGAACAATGTTCCCGTTCCCGGCACCACCAATGCCAGTCAGCCAGCCATCGCCAGTGTTATTGGCAGCAGTAACTATCGGGTGGTGGTCACCGACGCTACGGGATCCATTACCAGCGCCCCGGTCGCACTGACGGTGACAGCCGCCACGTCCGCCCTGGCTAACATCCGCACCGACACTATCAATCAGCCGAATAGAGACCTGAGCGCCGAGGGCCAACTTGACTGGGCGCATTGGGGTTTGGGGGGCTCTGCTGGCTATGATCAACTTGACTCCCTTCCTGGTCTGATCAGCCCATACTCCCCGGTGGGAGCGTGGGTGACACCTAATGGCTATGGCGGTGGCATATTCTACAGTTGGACGAATGGCACGCCCAACGCAGAGATAGTCAACAACAGCAGTGGGATTTACATTGCAGGAGGCGGCCTCGGGTTTGAGTTGCAAGCTGCTGCCGCCGCGTCTGAAAGAGTTTTCACCGTCTATAACGGCGTATTCCAAGGCACCATGCACTTGGAGGCCTTCATGAGCGACAGTAGCGCGCCCGTATTTGTGGATGAGTCGCTGATTAACACTGCGGGAACCACCGATGCCCGTTGGAGCTTCCGGTATTCAAGTCCCAACCCCGGAGCCGTCTTGCTGGTAAGATACTGGCTTGTGTCAGGCGGCAACGTCACGCTCCAGGCTGCCTCGCTGAAGAACTATGTGGCGGTAGCCCCGGGCAGTCTGCAAGTGCAACCGGTCGGCGGTGGACAAGTGCAGGTAACTTGGGCGGCGGGCACACTGGAGCAAGCCACCACGGTAACCGGCCCTTGGACCCCGAATGGGGCAACTTCGCCTTATACGTTCACGCCCACGGGTGCGCCGAAATACTTCCGCACCGTGCAGCCGGCATTCTAAGTAAATCAACAGGGGGAACCGCCAAGATTGTTGGCGGTTCCTCCTTTTCACTGGTAAGCAGTAACAAACGTCAGTCAAATATTGAGGTTCATTCAAAGCCTCGCAGTAGCCGAGTTGTCGAGGAACGAATTGAAGTAAAACGAGAGACTCCTGGGCTCGTTGCTTGGTTTTGAAAACGGTCTCGTGATAAAAAATAAATTGATGAAATACAGCAAACCCATTCGTGCGGGATTTACGTTGATCGAACTCCTGGTGGTGATTGCCATCATCGCCATTCTTGCGGCGATGTTGCTGCCAGCATTGAGCAAGGCAAAAGAGAAGGCCATTCGTATCAAATGCATGAGCAATGTTAAGCAGCTCGTCACGGCGTCGTTCATTTATGCCACCGACAACAACGATAAATTATTCACTTATACCTCTGGTGGCGGCTACTGGGCCTGGGACGTCAAGGATGACCCGCTGAAGAAGGCCATGCTCTCCAGCGGCTGTGTTCGTGGTACGCTGTATTGTCCCGCAAACCCGGAACAAAACGCGGATGAACTGTGGAACTGGGCGAATGGCGACCCAAACGGTTACACTGTGACGGGATATGCGTTCACGTTCCCGAATACTCCCGGTATCATATCCACCAACTGGAACTACAAGCTGACTCCACAGGCGATTCTGCCGAGTGGCCGGAACCTCGTACTCATCCCGCCTCCAAACCCGTCTGATCGGCCACTGATAGCCGATTGCACCATTTCGCAGAACGATCAGAACTCTCTCTCCCCAGCCTATCAAGCAGGCTACAACTGGACGAGAATCCAAGGCGGCTGGTCCAAGCTGCACAAAACCTCACACCTCACAACAGCTTCCCCCATGGGTGGCAATATCGGCATGTTGGATAGCCACGTTGAATGGCGAAAATTTAAGAATATGCTTCCTCGCACGGAACAATCCTCTGGATCCCCCACATTCTGGTGGTAAGCATCGGTCTGATATTTTAACGAAACCCGGCTCGCGCTATGGTGGTTGAAGCAGACTTGACCTTGCGGCGTGCCGGGACGGTGATTCGGTGCGTGACCCTTTTGGCGCTGGCTTGCGGCGTGTTCAATCTTGCGGCGCAACCCTACGGGCTGGATCAGCGTCCAGCGGTCGGAGCATTTCTCAATGGTGACTTGCCGCCAGCCGAGGCCATCCCCTCGGGCTGGGCGGCGGTGGTGGCTTTTCCCAATCTCACGTTTGACGATGCGATCTCCATGACGCCGGAGCCGGGCACCAACCGGCTTTACGTCTGCGAGCGGCAGGGGAAATTGTATTCCTTCGTCAACAGCCCCGCCACGGCGACCAAGACCCTGTTCCTGGATCTCACGGCGCAAACGCAGGGATACTACGACTGCGGTTTGATGGGGTTTGCATTTCACCCGCAGTATGGCGTCCCCGGTTCGACCAATCGCAACTACGTTTATGTCTATTATAGTTTTTCGCCCGCTCCAATCGGACCCTCCCCGGGCGCCACCACTCCGAGCTACAACCGCCTCAGCCGGTTCACGGTGCCGGACGGGTCGCTGGTGGCCGAGCCGGCTTCCGAACTCGTCTTGATCAACCAGTTTGACGAGAGTCTCTGGCACAACGGCAGCGGGATGTATTTCGGGTCGGACGGATTTCTCTACCTGAGCAATGGCGACGGTGGCGGTGTCAACGACCAGTACAATCATTCGCAGGAAATCAATTCCGGGCTTTTCTCGGGCGTGCTGCGTCTGGACGTGGACCAGAATCCAAACCGGAGCCACCCCATTCGCCGCCAACCGGTAAGTCCCATCACTCAGCCGGTGGGGTGGCCCGCCACCTACACTACAAACTATTTTGTTCCCAACGACAATCCGTGGGTCAACCCCGACGGCTCCGTGCTCGAAGAGTTTTGGGCGATTGGTCTTCGCAGTCCGCATCGCATGACCTACGACTCGCTTTCCGGTCGGACCTGGGTGGGGGACGTGGGCCAAGACCTATGGGAGGAAGTTGACATCGTTGAGAAAGGCGGGAATTACCAATGGGCCTACCTCGAGGGAGCGCATCCCAACACAAACCCGACCAAGGCCATCAAGCCCAATCCCCTCGTCGGCGTGGATAGACCGGCGGTGTACGAATATCCCCATGCCAACGGGGATAACTGCGTCATTGGCGGATACGTCTATCGGGGGACAGCGCACCCGAGCCTCTATGGCAAATATATTTTCGGCGACTACGGATCGGGGCGGATCATGATGATGAATTACGACGGGGTGAATCCGACCACGGTCACGCAGATGTGTACCCTGCCGGTCGGTGGGTACAGCCTCACCAGTTTTGGCCTCGACCAGAACCAGGAAATTTACATGTGCGTGTTGGGGCGACCGAGGCAGATTTACAAACTTGTCGCCACCGGAGGGCAAGGTGTGTCACCGCCCGCCTTGCTTTCCCAGACGGGAGCATTCACCAACCTCGCTACGTTGAGCCCCAGTGCGGCGCTGATTCCGTTCGATGTGAATTCGCCTCTCTGGTCCGACCACGCGGCCAAAGCCCGCTGGATGGCCGTCCCTACCAACAGCACCATCACTTTTTCGAGCAACGGCAACTGGGTCTTTCCCATCGGCACCGTCATGGTGAAACAGTTTGACCTGCCAGTGAACGACACCAATCCCGCCGCGTTCAAGCGATTGGAAACTCGATTCATGGTTCTAAGTACCAACAATTCCTGGTTCGGCTTCACCTACAAGTGGCGCGCAGACAATACCGACGCCGATCTGCTGCCTGGCGCGCTCAACGAAACGAACCTGATTACTACAGCCACCGGCACTCGCACCCAGGTGTGGAGCTATCCAAGCCGTCCGGACTGCCGCACCTGTCACAACGCCAATGCGGGCGGCGTGCTCGGCCCGCGCACCAGCCAGTTGAACGGGGACTTTTTCTACCCAACAACCGGCCGCACCGATAATCAATTGCGCGTACTGAATCATCTCGGCCTGCTCAACCCCGCCTTGAACGAAGCGAATATCCCCGCCTATCCGAAGACTGTCTCGCTGACCAACACCGCCGCCGCGCCGGAAATCCGTGTGCGTTCTTATCTCGAGGCCAATTGCGCCCACTGTCACCAGCCCAATGGCGCGCAAGGATTGTTCGACGCCCGCTTCGCCACGCCGTTGGAGAATCAGGGACTGGTCAACGGGCTGGTGCTGGATCCCCTTGGCATCACCGACGCCAAAATCATCAGTCCGCAAAGCACCGCCCAATCCATCCTTTACCTCCGTGACAACACAGTCGGCGGCAGCATTCAAATGCCGCCCCTGGCCAAGAACGTGGTGGACACAAATTACATCAGCGTGCTCGCCGAGTGGATCAACAGCCTGCCCAATCCGACCTTGCTGGTTGGCATGATCGCAACCGCCAGTACTCAAGTGCGGGTGACTTACAACAAAGCGGTCGAACCGGTCAGTGCCACCAACGTGTCGCATTACGCCATTACCCCGGGCGTGACGATTCTGGGCGCGGCCTTCAGTTCGGATTCAAAAACGATTGTGCTGACGACTTCTCCGCTCGCCACCGGGGTCACGTACACCGGCACGGTCAACGGCGTGAATGATCTCGCCGTGCCGCCCAACACCATCGCGCCGAACTCGCAGGCAACTTTCACTTTGGCTCCATTCGTATTCTGGCATGCATACGACGCGCTCCTCTCCGCTGGCTCGCCCCAAGGCCGCGTGTTCGACGAGCAAGGATTCGTGGCTGCCAACCTCGAGTTTTATGAGTCAACGAACAACGCTGGCGTGGGCCGGGGCAGTCTGTTCAGCACGTTCAATCCCGGTTTGCACCCGGAAGGTTTTAATGCCGTCGGGACCTACTGGGCAAACGTCAGCGGCACTGCCTACCCTTACGCGGGCAAAAGTCTCGTGGCCCGCAGCGCCGCCGAAGGCAACGCCCCAGCGCCTCTCGGCGTGATGGATCTGCAATTGCACCCGCCGAATAATGACCACTTGGTGGTGGTGGCGTTTGTTGCTCCTTTCGATGCGACGTACCGAATCTCGGACCTGGCGGCGCGTCGGGTGTTTACAAGCGGAACCACTGCGACCTATCGGTTGTTCGGCCAGAACAAGGTTCTCATCGCCAGCCTCCAGGCTGGCAACAGCACTGCATGGATCACGGATACAAATGTCTATTGGCTGGGCCAGGTTGCGGCGGGCGACCGGATTTATTTCACCGTGGACCGCGATGGTAATTACGGCTGGGACGCCACGGAGACAGCGTGGACTGTGACAGCCACTTTGGCCAACGTGGCAGTCCACCTGCAGGCGCAATCCGTCGGCGGCGGGCAAATGCAGATCAGTTGGCCGGTCGGCACGCTGCTGGAAGCCACCAACATGACCGGCCCATGGATCACGAACGTTGCAACTTCGCCTTACACGTTCACGCCAACCGGTTCGCGGAAATTCTTCCGCGTCCGCGTTCAATAGAGTTAAAGTATCCAATGGGGAACAGATTTATGCCATTGACCTGCTGTCAGAAACCTGGGCCATTGACCGGTGAGCGATATCAGAAGCCATTCATCAAATGAAGTCAGTAGGCGAATCGAAACCCGCCCCAGTTCCGCCGAAGCGCAAATTCGGTCGCCGGCTCTTTCGTGGATGCGCACTCGGTTGTGCTGGGGTGGGGGTGCTCTTCATCGTGGCGATCGTTCTCCTGTTCGTGTTCCTGGGCAGGGTGCCGACATCGTATCCACCGCCAACGCGTCCCCTTCCCGCAGCCTCGACCGGCAACAATTTGGGTGGCGGATTGGACGGGTTTGATTCGCCGTATCTGGGCCACACGGGAAGTTGGAACGGCAAAGGCGGATCAATGGGCGGCGGGTCGAAAACCCCGGACTTGGACAAAGAAATCGGCATGGGATTGCGCTGGACGTTCATGGAGGTCAGATGGCGGGCGATGGAGCCGGATGCGCCAGTGGATTTGGACCGCGCGGTTCCGTCCGCGTGGCAGGCGCTGGATGCGTTTGTCATCGCCGCCCAAAAGCGTGGGTTAAATGTGCTGATGCAGGCCCCCGTAGTGGGCGGCAACGCCGGCGGGCCACCCGATTGGGCTGGACGCAGAGAGAATGGGAAGTCTGCCCCGCTGAAGATGGACTCACTGGCAGCGTTCGCAGGCAAACTCGCCGAGCGCTATCGGCCCGGCGGCACCCTCGCGCGGCGCGAGGGGTGGGGGGAGCGTTACGGGGTGCGCGCGTGGGAACTCGACAACGAGCCGGAGAGCTACCGCACACACTGGAACGGCCAGGCGGCGGACTACGCGGAATTCGTCACGCTCGCTGCCGCGCAAATCAAAGCGGCCGATCCGCAGGCGGTCATTGTCGCGTCGGCCCTTGCGTCCGGAAAACACGGGCTCCAGTGGCTCGAAGCCACGCTCGATGCGACGGTCATGGCAGGTTCGCCGGAGTTTCGCGCACAGGGCAAGCCCTTCTCCATCGGCCCAGTCGCGGACGTCGTGAGCCTCCACAACTACGAAGGGCTCGACTCGTTTTTCGCGGGCGAACCGCGAACCATAGTCCAGGTGTTGGATGACGTGAGCGCCGTCTTTGAAAAATGGGAGCAACGGGCGCCCGGTTTCACCTATGCCCGCAAGCAGGATTACTGGCATACCGAAGGCAACTTCGATTTCATCGGTGCTCTCTCCGCCGAGCGCCGCGCGGCGTGGCGGATGCAGTTTTTTACCCGGAGCTTCGCGGCGGGCCTCCGCAAGGTTTGTGTAATGGATGCATCCAAAATCGAACAGGTGGCCGTGCGAGCCTACGTCAAGGCTTTGCCCTGGCCCTTCCCGATGAAGCCGGCCGATGCCGAGGTGAAGGTGTTGCGCGGTCGCGTCACCGCTTTTCGGCATCTCGACAGGGCCACGGCTGAAGCCGGCCAAGTCTGGATACTGTGGGCAACCGCCGACACGGGCGACGCGCAAGTGGAAGTGCCCGTCGTCCGCGAGCGAGTCACGCTCGTGCATGTGGACGGCTCAGAAACCGTGGCCGACACCCCCGGCCATCGGCTCACCGTGGAGTTGAAAGGCGACCGCAAGATGGCGCCGCCAGTGATCGTCGTCGATCGCACCATCGCAACAAAAAATTGATCAGAGTTATCGCAACAGACACCTCACCATGCAGACAAATTTCAGTGCTGCGTATCACGATCGAAAGCCGAACCGCCACCATCAACCCAACTCCGAAAAGCAGTTTTCGGAGGTGACCTCATGCCTTTGACATGCTGCCGGAAAACTGAGCCATTGAGCGGTGAACGATATTAGAAGTCGTTCGGCAACGAATGAATCTGAAATAACTAACATCACATGAAACACAAGAAATTCTTTACCGTCACGGTTTTTGCCGGGCTGTTTGCCGCGGCCACGATGTGGACGGGGTTTGGTCAAGCCACGGCGCTGTCACCCACCGCCAGGGAAATCACCCGCGAAGTGTTGCTGGACCGCATCTACGGTGGCTGGGCCGGCATGTTGATCGGCGGCATTGAGGGGTTGCCGCATGAATTCAAGTACAACGAACAACCGCGCGCCACTCTGCCTGATTTTACTTTTCTCAAGGACGGTGCGCGCACCGACGACGACAACGACTTTGAGTGGACGCATCTGTGGTTCATGGATCAGGAGGGTGCGATCAAACTCCCGTATCCGCGCATCGTTGAGATTTGGAGGACGAACATGAATTCCGGCATCTGGGTTGCGAACAAAAAGGCGCGCGACTTGATGGACGAGGGTGTAGTGCCGCCTGAGACCGGCAGCGTGGCCCGCAACCCGCACGCCTGGTACAATCTCTCCGGCCAGTTTTGCGTGGAGTCTTACGGCTTGATTGCACCCGGGATGCCGCAGACTGCGGCGGACATCGGTCTGCACTATGCGCACATCGCCGTTTCCGAGGAACCGCTGCAAGCCACGCAGTTCTGGACGAGCTTGATTGCGCTGCGCGCGTTTCACGAGGGATCGCTCGAAGACGCGCTTCAACAGGCGCTCGCCGCTGTGGATCCGAAGAGTTGCATGGCCGAAGTCGTGGCCGACGCGCGCAAGGCGTTTCACGCTCATCCCGACGATTGGAAAGCCGCGCGACAGGAGCTTCACGAAAAGTGGGTCACCCAACGAAAATGGAACGGCAATTCAACGCCGGTCAATGGTGCGGAGGTGTGCCTCGCCTTGCTCTACGGCAACGACGACTTTTACCGCACCCTGCAATATGCCATGGCACTGGGCGATGACGCCGACTGCAACGCCGCCACCGCCGGCACCGTGGTGGGTGCGCGGCTCGGTTTCAAGAGCATCGCCGCGCTGCCGCAATTCCAAATGCCGGACCGTTATGTGAATAAGACACGCCCGCAGTTGCCCACCGAGTGCAAGGTGAGCGAGCAGGCGGAGACGCTATTGCGGGTTGCCGAACGGGTCATCCTCGCCAATGGGGGCGAGCGCATCACCATCGCCGGGCAACCCGGTTACCGCATCAAACTGCAATCGCCAAAAGTGCTGGAGCGGCTGCCGGACAATCCTCATGGATCGCACAACAAACCGTGACTTGATGAATCCACTCCAAATCATTGCGAAACTAAACTCGAACCCCGACCCATGTAGATGATGGCGCTTTGTCCCTATCCCCTTCACGCAAGGTTCGACTTCGGAATTCGGATAGCAGGTTTATGGAACTAGCTTGTTTGACCATCGGCAGTTTTGCCGACTCGCACTCTGGAGATTTTTTTCTAGTCTGAAAAATCCATGATCGCTACTCCAATAAACCATGAACATAAACCTGAGCATTAAAACTCTTTCCCTTCTCCTGGTCGCCACCGTCGTGACCGCACTTGCCGAACCGATCACCCCCGTGCCGGAAAAAATCTCCGGCGCGGTCAAGGACCGGCAAGACTCCCAGGTTCCCGACCGGGTACACCAGACCGGGTGGGAAGGCCTGCGCTCCGCTGCCAGTATTACGAACCGGCTGGAGAAGGTGGATTTGGATAGATTGCTCGACGGCTTTCGCCATCGCCCGGGCCGGCAGGCTTGGGATGGCGAACACGTCGGCAAATGGCTGCACGCCGCCACGCTCGAATGGGTCAACAGCGGCGATCCGGTGTTGCGCGCGAAGCTGGATTTCGTGGCGACGGAACTGGCCAAGTGCCAGACGGACGACGGTTATCTGGGCACCTATCTGGACAAGAAGCGCTGGACCTCATGGGACGTGTGGGTTCACAAATACAATCTGCTGGGTCTGGTCGCCTATGTGCGCTACACCGGCAATCTCGATCTGCTGCCCACTTGCCGACGCATGGGGGATACTCTCTGCAAAACATTTGGCGATGAACCGGGCAAACGTGACATCATCAAGTCCGGCGAACATATCGGCATGGCACCGACCAGCGTGCTGGAGCCGATGATGATGCTCTACCGGCTGACGGGCGAGCCGCGCTATCTCGATTTCTGCAAATATATTCTCCGTGCATGGGAACAGCCGAAAGGCCCGCACATCGTTTCCCGCCTTCTGGACGGCAAGGGCGTGGACAAAGTCGGCAATGGCAAAGCCTACGAAATGCTCTCCTGCCTGAACGGCGCGTTGGAATTTTACCGCACCACCGGCGACAAAAAAGTTCTCGATGCCTGCTTAAACGCTTGGCAGGACATCGTGGACAAGCGGATTTATCTCACCGGCGCGATGAGTTATCGGGAACATTTCCACGACGACTTCGATCTGCCCAACGTCAACAACGTCGGGGAAGCCTGCGTCACCGTGACGTGGCTTCAGTTCAACTCCCAGTTGCTGCGGTTGACGGGTGATGCGCGGTTTGCCGACCAGCTTGAGCGGGTCATTCTCAACCAACTGCTAGGCGCGCAACTCCCCGACGGTTCCGGCTGGGGCTACTATGTGCAGATGGAAGGCAAAAAACCCTACTATAAGGGCGACGAGAAGGGTGTCCCTGGTGTCGGGTTCACTTGCTGCCTGTCCAGCGGTCCGCGCGGCCTCGCGCTGATCCCCACCTTCGCTGTCACCACGGATGCCGATGGCGTGGTGGTCAATCTCTACGAATCCGGCCAGGCCAGACTCGCGTTGCGCAACGGCACATCGGTTCAACTTAATACCGACACGCAGTATCCCGGCGAGGATCGCATCAGGATCACCGTGTCGCCGGAAAAGAAAAAATCCTTCGCGGTCAAATTGCGAATTCCGGCGTGGTGTCGCACTGCGTCCATCGAGGTCAACGGCAAGTCTGTGGAAACCAAACCCGGTCGCGATGGTTATGTGAAGATCAAGCGCGCGTGGAAACCTGGCGACAAGATCGAGTTGAACTTGAAACAGGAAGCGCGCCTGATTGTTGGCGATCACAAAAATCAGGACAGGGTTGCGATCCTCTACGGCCCGTTGGTTCTGGCGGCTGACGCCGAATTGCTCCAGGCCGATGGGCAGACGCTGACCTCCTTTGCCATCGCCAAGCCGGACGTCGCCGCGCTGGCGCTCACGCCGGAACCCGCGCCGGGGGGCGTGAAGACCTGGCCGGGCGCGCAGGTTTTTCGCATCAATGCCGTGAGTCGCAACGATGGCTCGCCCGTGACCGTTCGCCTGATGTCTTTCGCCGACGCAGGCAGCACCGGCTCCAACTATCAAGTCTGGCTGCCGCTGCCTGCCTACGT
>JABFSR010000202.1 GCA_013140495.1 Verrucomicrobiota bacterium | reverse complement strand
CACACCCCCAAACGCCCCGCCGCCGCCCGCGCCTTCGAATTCAACTACGACCTCCGCGAGGTCCTCAACCTCACCAACCGCCCCATCCACCTTGGCCTCGACCTCGGCACAGGCGGCGCAGCCGGAGCAGGCTTTGATTTTTCCGGCAACCTCGACCTCACCGCCACCATCGGCCTGGTGGACGCCGCCAACCCCGCGCTGCCCAAATTCGCCTTCGGCTTTGATCTCACCCCCGGCCTCACCCCGCTGGCCGACCGCTTTTATGTAAAGGCCGCCCGCGCGATGGTGAGCATTGACCTCCACGCCACCAACCTCAACCTCGGCGCACACGTCGGCTTTGTGGAGGTGGGCATCCAGGGCGGCAGCGTGGACCTGGATGCCGATGTCACCGTCACCTTCTTCGATCCCAATGCCGACGGGCGGATCTCACTCGGCGAACTCAACGGCGCGCTGGCCAATCCCGGCACCGTCATCAACGCCAGCGTCAACGGTTCAGCCACGTTAAACCTGCCCGTCAGCGTGCCCCTGCTCGGCATCGTGGCAGGCCCGGGCACAACCATTGCAATCAACTTTGCAGATGTCACCGCGCCCACCAATTACCAGGTCACACTGCCCGGCGGCCTGACCGACCTGCTGTCCGGCAACTTTGCCTTCAACGAAAACCTCCCCATCCCCGGCGCGTTGCGCGACATCCTCCTTGAAGGATTACAAACCGTCGTCAACGTCGCCGACAGCGTGGATGACCTGCCGCCCTTCCTGCAAACCCTCCCCCTCGTCAACACCACCCTGGGCGCCGCGCTGGACCTCCCGGGCCGGTTGCGCGCCAGCCTCTACGAGCCCGTGGCCGCCTACTTTGCGGAAGACACCACACCCACACTCAAAGAACTCCTCGTCGTCCTGCGCCGCACCTTCACCACAGTATCCACGCCAGCCACGGCCAATGAACTCGTGTTTGACTTCAACTTCGACGGCAACAAAACCACCAGCCTGCCCATTGATTTGGGGCTGGATGCCGGCGCACTCGGCATCAAGGTGGACGCCGCCGCCCGGCTCAACCTGAATGCGCTGCTGGACTTTGATTTCAGCATCGGCATAGACCTCACACCCGGACTGGCCATTGGAGAAGCCTTCTACATCCGCGTGAGCAAACTGGACATGAGCGGACGCATCAGCGCGTTGAACAACCTGAACATTGGCATCACAGCCGGATTCCTCGGGGCGGGCGTGCAGAACGGCACGGTGGACCTGACCGCCGCCCTCACCGCCACGTTCAACAACCCGGACCACGACGCGGCGAACCGGATCACCCTGGGCGAACTGCTCACGGGCGATGTTGTGAGTTTGAACACGCCGGGCGGCGCGCTCAACGTCGTCCTACCCGTGACCGCCACAATGGGCGGGCAAAGTGTGGCGGGAGGCGGGCCGCAGCCGGTGATCCGCATCACCGATCCGAACGTGTTTGCGAATGGGCCGCCGGTGTTTGCGGCGGAGAATTTCCAGGAGCTGTTGAACTTCAACATGCTCACGCCGCACGGCGTGATAGGACTGCTCAACCAATTAAGTTCCTGGCTCGGACTGTTCCGTGACACAACCATCTTCCAGGCAGACATACCCTTCACAAGCCGCAACATCGGCCAGTTGCTTGATCTCAAGGACGCTTTTCTTGCGCGAGTCACCCCGCTGCTGGAGACCACCCCGGGCGAAGCCGCCTTCAACACCGCACAGGAGCTGGCTCAGAAACTGATTGGCCTGCTCGGCGGCAACCCATCCGCCAGCAGTTACGATCCCTCGACGAATCTTCTGACCTACACAATCCAGTTTGCCCACACCTTCTCTGCGCAGCAGATCCCCATCGCCTTTGGGCTGGACCTTGGCAAGGTTGCGGGCATCCAGACCAGCAGCCAGTTGAGCGCGACGGGAGCGGTGAATGTTGCGCTCACCTTTGGAATTGATCTCTCGCCGCTCGCGCCCGACACCACGCCGAACGATCCGGGCGACGATGACTCGGTCATGCGTCATTTCTTTGTTGTGAACCCGACCGTGAGCGGCAGCGTGAATCTTGCAGCCGCGGACATTGATGCGCTGGCAAAAATTTTCAACTTTGTCGAAATCGGCATTGATAACGGCAGCGGGACGATTCAAACCAACCTTTCGCTTTCGCTGAAAGACCCGGGAACACAGGCGGGCACGGCCGGACGCATCACGTTGCCTGAATTGCTCGGCGGCTTGGACAATCTGACAAGTCTCGTCAACGGTCCGGTTATCACAGGATTTGCGAACGTCACCTTGCCGGTGCGGATGGCCGTGCCCGTCAGCGGCATTACGCTCGACCCGCAGGCTCGCATCCTTGTTTCATGGCCCGACATCACCAACACCGGAGCGCTCAACGTGCAATTGCAAAACCTCGACGTGTTGCTCGACTTCGAGCACATGGGCTTCCAGCAGTTTGTTTCCGCCCTGCAAAGCATCGTCACGTATCTCCGCAGCATCGAGTCGCTCGATTTCCTCAACAAGAAACTGCCGGTCGTGAACCGCAGCATCAGCAATTTGCTCGCCCTCGCGGATTCGTTCGAGCAAAAGGTGACGGCGTTTGGAAACAATCCCAGCCAGTCGCTTCAAGCCATCGAGGAACTGATCGAAGACGCCTTCGTGCCCGAGCCGGCGGGCCAGCCTCAGACCGACGACCCCGCAATTGAACTGGCTCTCGACGGCCATGCCATCCGCATTGATCTCACGTTCACATCCAGTTTCACCAGGGCACTTGGCCTCGATCTGACCCTGGCGGATTTTGGACTTGGCGCACTTTCAAATTTTCTCAGCGTCAATGCGTCCGGGGAAATCACATTTGAACTCGGCAGCAGGCTTGAGCTTGACCTGGGCATTGATCTCACCGACCCGACCAGCCCGATTCCATTTCTCTACGATACAACCAGCCTGTTGCTTGAAGCGAAGGCTGCGGGCACGAATCTCAATTTCCAGGCGGGGCTCGGACCGCTCGCGTTGTTCATCAAGAATGGCTCGGCAAGCCTCCAGGCGCAGACGGATCGCGACGGGAATCCCAACACAGTGGACGCCGCCGCGTTTGGAATTCAAATCGTGGATGATCCCGTGGACCACCGCTACCGCTTCAGCGAGCTGACCGCCGGCCTCACCACTGTTGACCTCAATGCAAAGGTCAACGTTTCGTTGCCGGTTTATTTCCCCGAGCCCGTGCGGTTGACGCCCGACCTTGCCATCTCCATTCCCAACCTCGCGGCATTTTTCCAGGGCGCTGCCAATTCTTACACCATCACCACGCCGGACTTCAGCAGCCTGCTCAACGGATTCTCGCTTCCCAACAACCTCGGTGCGTTCCTCGATGGCCTCGACACATTCCTGGGCTATCTACAGGACTCGCTCAACGGCCAGGTCTTTGGCGTTTCCATACCGTTGGTCGGCAGCTCGCTGCACGGCGGGTCGGACATTGTCGGCTCATTCCGCACGCAGGTATTGGGCAAATTGCGCTCCCTGACAACACAGACAGACACGGCCGTGCGGCAGGCGTTGTTCGATATTCTGGGACCGGCCGGCGGAAACGGCCTGGACCTGCTTGCCGATCGCGACAGCGACGGCGACGTGGACCTGGACGATCTGCAAATAGTTTCCTCTGCCGACCAGATTCAATTCAACTTCCGGCTCGGGCGGCAAATGACCGTGCTGTCCGTGCCGCTTGGCTTCGATCTCGGTCTGCCGGGTCTGGGCATGGACGTGGATGGCAACGTGCAGACAAAACTCGGCTGGAGCTTCAGTCTTGGCGTTGGTGTGAGCCGGCAGGACGGATTTTATTTTGACACCTCCGTGGCAAACGAGCTGACCGTTGACCTCGATGTCACCACACCCGGCTTGAACGCCACGGGCCGGCTGGCCTTGTTGCAACTACAGGTCACGGACGATCCCGCAGCCCCATCGCATTTCACCGGCCAGTTCAGCGCAGACCTCAAAGACCCGGCCTCCAACGACAACCGCCTCACGTTTGCCGAAATCGGGGCAGGCCCGGCATTCAGCCAGGTCATCAGCGCCAGATTGAACGCGGTGGCGGATCTGAATTTGAAACTCGTCGCCAGCTTCGGCGGCAACACTGCGTTCCCGCGCCTGCTGGCCGGCTTCAATCTGGATTGGGCTTTCAACAACGCCGACACCGGAGCGGTCGCCGCCACATTCGGCGGCGTGCCCACCGTTGCGTTCAACAACGTGCAGGTGGACATGGGCACGTTTCTGGCCGGCTTCATGCGGCCTATCATCAGCGGCATACAGGACGTGCTCGCGCCGATACAACCCGTGATAGACGTTCTGACCAGGCCGCTGCCGGTGCTATCGGATTTTGGGCCGCTCCGCGATCTGCTCGATGAGAACGGCGACGGCAAGGTGACATTGATTGAAATGGCCGCGCAATTGTCGGACGATATAGGGAAAGCCGCGACGTTCATAAACGCCGTGGAAGAGATCAGCACCATCGCCAACCTGCTCGGCAACTTGTCCACGAGTGGACCATCCGTTCTGTACAATCTCGGCGGATTCAATCTCGGTTCCGTGGACGTACGCAAGGTCGCAAATCTGTCAACTGCCGTGCCCAACGTGACCGCCGGGCCAGGTTCATTGCCGGGTGCCAACACGCCGGAAGGACAGGCTCTCAACAAGATGCGCTCCAGCCCTGGAGGCGGTTTCGCATTTCCGATTCTTGACAGCCCGAGCAAGGCGTTCGGTCTTTTCTTCGGCAAGACCGTTGATCTGGTCACCTACGACATGCCGGCTTTGGAATTCAGCTTCAACTACGTGTCACCGACGATACATATCATCGGGCCGTTGAGCGCCATCCTTAGCGGCACGGTGGGGGCGAAGATTGACTTTGCCTTCGGCTACGATTCATCCGGCTTGCAGCAGTTCAAGGACACGCATGATCCGGCGGACCTGCTCAAAGGGTTTTATGTCAGCGATACCGCCAAGGCGGACGGCTCAGGCGCGGATGTGCCGGAGGTGGTGTTGACCGCCGGTATCGAGGCGTTCGGCGCGGTGGATGTGGTCATCGCTTCGGCGGGCGTTGGCGGTGGTGTTTTTGCCACCATCAACATGAACCTGCACGATCCCAACAACGACGGGCGCATGAGGCTGGATGAAATCCTCCATGAACTCTCCCACGGGCCGCTCTGTCTGTTCGATATTACCGGAAAGATTGATGGAGTGTTGAGCGCGTTTGTGAAGGTCGGGTTCTCCATTTTCAGCAAGACCAAACGGTTCGAGATCGCCCGCGTGACGTTGCTGGATTTCACCGCGGGTTGCGACCATTCCTTTGATGAACCGCCGGTGCTGGCAGCGCAATCCGGCGGCGTGCTCACGCTCAACATGGGCGCGCGCGCGGGTCTGCGGCTCTCCGGCAACACGTCGGATGGCGATGAATCATTCGTCATCAAACCCGGCTCTGTCCCGGGCGCGGTGGTGGTTGAAGCCTTTGGTTCGAGCCAGGAGTATTTTGGTGTCACCAAAATCATTGCCGATGGCGGGCTGGGCAATGACAGCATCACGGTGGAGCCGGGTGTGTTCGTCATTGCTGAATTTGCGGGCGGTGATGGAGACGACATTCTCTTTGGTGGCGAGAGCGCTTCGGTGCTGCACGGCAATGCGGGCAATGATCAAATCTCCGGTCGCGCCGGTCAGGATCAATTGTTCGGTGATGAAGACGACGACACGCTGTTCGGTGGGGAGGGCAATGATGTGCTGGAGGG
>JABFSR010000142.1 GCA_013140495.1 Verrucomicrobiota bacterium | reverse complement strand
CTGGAAGCCATCCGCCGGCACTCCGGTGTTCGCCGTGAAGGGCAAATACACTTCGCGCGGATGGACCGAATGGACACAAGGGTTCCAATACGGCTCGGCGCTCCTCCAGTTCGACGCGATGGGTGACGACCAGTTTCTGGAGATTGGCCGGCGCGAAACGGTGGAGCGCATGGCGTCCCACGTCTCACACATCGGCGTTCATGATCACGGCTTCAACAATGTTTCAACCTACGGAAATCTGCTCCGCCTGATGTGCGAGGGGAAAATCCCGCACAACGAGCACGAAAAGAATTTCTACGAACTGGCGCTCAAGGTCAGCGGAGCGGTACAGGCATCACGCTGGACGAAACTCGCGGACGGCACGGGATTCATCCACAGCTTCAACGGCCCGCACTCGCTGTTCGTGGATACAATCCGCTCCTGCAGGTCGCTGGCCGTGGCGCATCAGCTCGGGCATGTGCTGATGGGCGAGCAGGACGCGAAGATTTCGCTGCTGCAACGCGCCATTGAGCATGCTCTCAACACCGCACGCTACTCGATCTACTACGGTGAAGGCCGCGATGCCTACGACATTCGAGGTCGCGCGGCGCACGAGGCTGTCTTCAACACTGCGAGCGGCGTGTTCCGTTGTCCGAATTCACAGCAAGGCTACTCACCGTTCAGTACTTGGACCCGCGGTTTGGCGTGGGCGATTTGTGGGTTTGCAGAGCAATTGGAATTCATTGGCAAGGGTGTCACAGGGATGAGCCGGCCAGCCCTGACGAACACGACAAAAGTTTTCGTGAAATCCGCGATGGCAACGGCGGATTTCTATCTGGAGAATTCGTGCGCCGACGGCGTGCCGATGTGGGATACGGGTGCGCCAAATCTCCATCGCCTGCCCGCGAACCATCTAAACAAGCCGTCCGATCCATACAACAAGTTCGAGCCAGTGGACAGTTCAGCAGCAGCAATTGCGGCGCAGGGATTGATTCGTCTTGGCAACTACATGACTTCTTCACGCACCACGCGCCACGGGTCACGTTACCTGCAGGCCGGCCTGACCATCGCGCGCACCTTGTTCAACGAACCGTATCTCTCCACCGACCCGAAGCATCAAGGTCTGTTGCTTCACTCGGTTTATCACCGCCCGAACGGCTGGGATTATGTCGCGCCGGGACAAAGTGTTCCAAACGGCGAAAGCTCCATGTGGGGCGATTATCATTTGCGCGAACTCGCGTTGCTCATCCTCCGCGAAGCGCGCGGTGAACACTACCTGACATTCTTCGGCGGCATGCAGTAACCCGCCTTGGGCTTGCGTGTAAGCCCGGCTTACCTCAGCCTTGGCTTCAAGAAACACTCCATGTTATGAACCATCCAACAAATACTCCTGCCAGCAACCGCGACGACAATGTCGTGAGCAGTCACCTTAGCCGACGTGGATTTCTCGGCACCACCAGCGTTCTGATTGCAGGCGGCCTGTCCCGTTCTGTTTTCGCCGCCGACCGTGACTGGAGCGGTCGTCAACCGGTTCGCTACCCAGACCCCGACATCATCTCGCTCGATCCGCGCTTCGGAAAATACAAAATTGGCAACACACCAATCCAACGACTGCACACAGGCATGTTGTGGGCCGAGGGTCCGGCCTGGAACAGCGTCGGGCGTTATCTGGTCTGGAGCGACATCCCCAACAACCAGCAGTTGCGCCGCCTTGATGAGGACGGACACGTCAGCACATTTCGGAACCCATCCGGCAACAGCAACGGCAACACGTTCGATTTCGAGGGACGACAAATCTCCTGCGAACACGGCAACAGACGTGTCGTGCGATACGAACATTCTGGCAGCGTGACGGTGCTCGCCGACAAATGGGACGGCAAGCCGTTGAACGCGCCGAATGACGTCGTCGTTCATCCGGATGGCGGCATCTGGTTCACGGATCCGGGCTACGGTCGCATGATGAATTACGAGGGCAACAAGGGTCCGCTGGAGGTCAAGGAGGCGATTTATCGCATTGACCCGAAGTCCGGAAAAATGGATCGCGTGACCGATGCCTTGCTCAAACCGAATGGATTATGCTTCTCGCCCGACTACAAAAAGCTCTACGTCACTGACACAGGCGCGCCGCCTACGAAGAACTTCCCGGTATTCGACGTCGTGGATGGAGTCAAACTCGGCGACTCGCGGCAGTTCTGCTCGATGGAATACAATGGCAAGACCGGCGGCGCCGATGGCATCCGCGCAGACACGGACGGGAACATCTGGGCCAGTGCCGGCTGGGCTGGCGAAGGCTATGATGGCGTTCACATTTTCGCATCGGACGGCAAACGGATTGGCGTAATCCTGTTGCCCGAGATTTGTTCCAACGTGTGTTTCGGCGGGGCAAAGCGAACCCGGCTGTTCATGACCGCCAGCCAATCGTTGTACGCCGTGTATGTTGAAGCACAGGGAGCGCACATTACCTAGTCGGTATTCAATCAATGCAAACGAATGGAAAGGTAATCGCAAAATGATTGGTTAGTTATCGCCCCGCATCCGCATCAAACCAGCCATGAAATTGAGAAAACTGATTTGGATTAGCACGTTGTTAGTATTGATGGTCTCATTCGGCATACTGGTTAAAACCAAACCGCAAATCTGTATCCTTCCAGACGGCTCACGCTTCGAGTTGCAAGGAACGACAAGAAGTCACGAAGAAATCAGTACAGACGGCCCGTTTCAGAAGCAACTGCGGCGAGTCCTGCCTACCAGTTGGCAGCATTTGATGCCGTCGGTTGCGACGAGTAAAACCCTTTACGGAAATTCAAACACTATCGCACTATGGTTCACGTTGACAGATGCTACTGGAAACAACATCAGTGGCTATCCATGGTCCTCATACGTTACCGTGGACGACGATGGTTTCATATATTCGTTGGCTAGTGGCAGCGGAACTCTTGGGTTTGGAGCCAAAACGTATCATCATCTCGATCTTGAAGCATTCCCACGCAGGCAAAAGGATTTCGAAGTCCGCCTGCTGGATGGTAAGCGGCTGCCAATCGCCAAGTTCAGAGTCAAGAATCCGATGAGAGGACCATTCCCAGAATGGAAAACTGAGTCGTTGCCGGTGAGCCACACAAATGGCCCACTTGCTGTAACACTCGAACGCCTGGATGAAAGCAGCAATCAGGACGGCACATGGGTCAGCCCGAATTGGAAAGTCACAGCCTTCGATCCCAATTGGAGCAAAGCCGAACCTTCTTATCACATTTATGAAGACGCCACGGGGAATCTTGGTGGCAGGCTGTCGTTTAGAGAACCTGTATGGAAATTGATAATGCCATTTCATCGCCACGGCTGGAAGAATTTTTCTGACGACGAAAAGTTTGTTCTCGCCGATCTCGCCGTGCCCTCAAACGGGGGGTTACAGATGTTGCAGACCAATTTTGTCCGGCAGGGAGTGAAATTCACCGTTCAAACGCTGGCGGGAGTAGGATCACTCTTAGTCACCAACGGAACAAATTACGCGATGACTTCAAATCAGCCTCGACTCGGACAGGCCAGCACACGGCAGGGTAACACGCATATTGAAACATGGTCCAGCACGAAGCCGTTCTTCTTGATCCAAACAAGCGAGCCGGGACCGCTGGTTGAATTGCGATTTCGTATCGTCGGCTCTGACGGAAAGGAACTGAAACAGGAAGATAGCGGTTGGCAAGGACTGCCCGGTGGCGGCGGTCGGCAGTATCAGCAAAAATTCGACGTAACGGATGCACTCAGTAATCTCACGCTCGAAGTAACCGTCAGTCGGGCGCGTGTGTTTGAGTTTTTCGTGAATCCCAAAGATGTACGACACATCGACAGCACCAACAAATGAGTTCACCATTCAAATTGACACGCATCCCGTCACTCAAGACGGTAGAGGAATTCCGCGCGCACGTCACTTCGCTCGGCATCCATTTGCCGTGCGAGGATTCGATCGCCACCGGCAGTTCGTCGCCGCTCATACAGGCGATTGAAGGCGTCACCATCAACGGCAAGCGCATCGGCAATCGCTGGGCGATTCATCCCATGGAAGGCTGGGACGGAACGACGACCGGCGGCATCACCGAAGAAATGCTCCGGCGCTGGCAGCGTTTCGGTGAAAGCGGCGCGAAGTTGATTTACGGCGGTGAGGCGATGGCGGTGCGTCCTGATGGACGTGCGAATCCAAATCAGATCATCATCACGGAGGACAACAAGGCGGGCATCGCGTCGCTGCGCGAAACGCTGGTGAAGGCGCATCAGGAGTCCCGCCTCGGCGGGAGCAAGACGGACGACCTCGTCATCGGCTTTCAACTCACGCACTCGGGACGGTTCTGCAAGCCGAATGACAAGAAGCGCATGGAGCCGCGCGTGGCATTCCGTCATCCCATCCTCGACCGCAAGTTCAATGTGACGAGTGATGCGCAGATGTTCACCGACGCGGAGATTGAGGAGTTGATACAGTGTTACATCCGCGCGGCGAAGATCGCGTGGGACGTGGGCGCGGACTTCGTGGACATCAAGCATTGCCACGGCTATCTGGTGCATGCGTTCCTTGGCGCGCACACACGGCCCGGCAAGTTTGGTGGGAGCTTTGAGAATCGCACCCGCATCCTGCGCGACATCGTGGCGGGGATTCGCGCGAGCGGAAACAAGATTGAAATCGGCGTGCGCTTGAGCGCGTTTGATTTTGTGCCGTTCAAGCCCGACCCCACGCTGTCGCAACCGGGAAAACTTGGGCCGGGCGTCCCGGAGGATTTTTCCAATTGCCTGCCGTATTGCTACGGCTTCGGAGTGAACGCAAACAACCCGGTGGAATACGACCTGACCGAGACGTTCCAATTCGCCGAACTCTGCGCCCAACTAGGCGTAAAGATTTTGAACCTGAGCGCGGGTTCACCTTACTACAATCCGCACATCCAACGTCCCGCCGCGTATCCGCCGAGCGATGGTTATCAGCCGGCGCACGATCCGCTGATTGATGTGGCACGGCAGATTGGAGTCGTGAAGCAAGTGAAGCAACATCTGGCCTCGCGTTTTGAAGGTGATGCCAGACGCCAGATGCCAGAAGTCAGCCTTTCGACCTCCGACCTCCGACCTCCAATCCTCATCGGCACGGCTTACAGTTACTTGCAGGAATACCTGCCGCATGTCGCGCAATATGTCGTGCGCAACGGCTGGACTGACATGGTCGGGATTGGGCGAATGGTTTTGAGCTATCCAAACATGCTTACCGAAGCGGTGGAGAAAGGCTCACTGACCACGAAGATGATCTGCCGCACGTTCAGCGATTGCACGACCGCGCCCCGCAACGGCATGATTTCCGGATGCTATCCACTGGACAAATATTATTCCGCTAAACCCGAGTTCCAGCAGTTGAAGGACGTGAAGAAGAAAGTCGGAGGCTAAAGCTTTTTCACTGAATCACCCGTCCGGATTATGGCGGGTTGAACAACCTTCGCATTGATGCCACGCAGGTGAAGTTCTTTTCCCTCGGGTGCGTTGACGAACTTCATCGCGTCCGGACCGAAGCGGGCGGAGAACTTTTTGCAGCCGGTGTGAGGCGGCGCGGTAACTTCAATCACGGCTGAACCGATGGCGAGTCGCGTGCCGGGCGGGACGTTGCTCTCGCTTAAATCGAAGTCCACGAACAACTGATCACCAGCCAGTGCCCAGCGTTCCTTGCTTTGAGCGAGCAACTCGATGACGCGGGCATTCATTATGTTGAGTTGCATCTCGGGATTGGCCGAGCCGTCGGGGGTACTACGGCTGCCGCGCTCTTTCCAGTTGTCGCCCACGAGCCCTTCCAACAGATCAAGCCGACCC
>JABFSR010000035.1 GCA_013140495.1 Verrucomicrobiota bacterium | reverse complement strand
TATCAGGGCTATTACAGCTCCGGCGATGGACCAAAACGTGCGCTTCTGCGTCTTGGCGATATATTGATGGACGTCCCGACCGGCGGTCGCGTGACAACAAACCTGTTCATCCTTGACCCGGGGATGCAGACTCTGACGCTGACAAACAGTGCGGCTCAGACCAATGTGATCATGCTGAACACAAAGAAGGAAGTTGAAGTGCCACTCTAATGAACGACGTCTCCGTTCCGTCCCAAAACGAAGTGGGCGATCTGCTCGTTGAGCAGGGCAAGCTCACCATGGCGCAGCTTGAACAGGTGCGCCGACGCCAGAATCGCCTCAACCTGCCTCAACATCGCGCTATCGTGGATTTGAATTTTGCGTCTGAAGAAGATACGTGGCGCGCGCTGGCCCAGGTCAACCATCTGGAATTCGTGGACCCCTCAGTACTCGATTTGAAGAAGGAGACTCTGGAGTTGACGCCCATCAAGCTGATCTTCCATCACCACATGGTCCCAATCGCAGGCAATGCCGATTCAATCACGCTCGCCTTCAGTGAACCTCCGCGCCAGATGGAACAGGGTAATTTGCGGCTGCTTCTCAACAAGCGATTCTCCATCGTCCTCGCGACTCCAAGTTCAATCCACGCCGTCATCAAGAAACATTTCGGCCTCGGCGCGGAAACGATTCAGAAGCTGCGCGAGGAGCGCGGTGGGACAGACCTTGAACGCGAGATTGTTTTTGACGTGCAGGGCAAGGAAACAGATTCCGCGATCGAAGCGACCATCTCGGCTTTTGTGGATCAAATCCTCCAGGAGGCTCTGAGGCTTCGAGCCACGGATATCCACCTCGAACCGTACGCGAACTCCATTCGCCTGCGCTATCGCGTGGACGGCATTCTGGAAAGCGTGCCCGTGCCTACGGACATGGGGAATCTGCATCCCGCCGTTGTCTCGCGCCTCAAAATCATGGCGGGGTTGAACATTTCAGAAAAACGGTTGCCGCACGATGGCCGCATCGCCATGAAAACCGGCAGCGAGGAATACGATCTGCGTGTCTCGGTGGTGCCCACGAAGCATGGCGAAGCCGTGGCGTTGCGCATTTTGGGTCGCGAAAATTTGTTCCTCGACCTCGGACAACTCGGCATGGAGCCGGAACACGAGGCGGTATTCGCGCAACTGACACAATTACCACAGGGACTCGTGCTGCTCACCGGCCCGACCGGCAGTGGCAAGACCACGACACTTTACGCCGCACTCGCACAGGCGAACGACGAAGGCCGCAAAGTCATCACGTTTGAGGACCCAATCGAATATCAACTCGAAGGCACGGTGCAAATACAGGTGCGCGAACAGATCGGCCTCACGTTCGCTGCCGGACTTCGCGCCGTGCTGCGTCACGATCCCGATGTGGTGCTCGTGGGCGAAATCAGGGACTTCGAGACGGCGGAGATTGCCATACGCGCTGCGCAGACCGGCCATCTGGTGTTCTCCACCTTGCACACGAACGACAGCGTCAGCGCGGTAACACGTTTGCTGGAAATGAGAATCGAGTCCTACCTCGTCGCGTCCTCGCTGGTGTGCAGCATTTCCCAAAGACTCGCCCGCCGCATCTGCCGTCACTGCGCGGAAGTGGACACAACCATCGCACCCGGCGTGCGCAAGGAAATGGCAAAAGCTTTGGGAGTGGACCCCGAGGATGTCAAGGCGTGGCACGGACAGGGTTGTGTGGAATGCAACCAGAAGGGTTACCGGGGACGCGTGGCCATTTACGAAATGTTCCTCCTGAATGAAGCCATCGCCGATCTCATCCAACCGGGCACCAAGACCAGCCAGTTGCGGGATGCTGCGCGCAATTACGGCTGGCGTTCAATGCGCGAGAACGCCTGGCAGAAGGTTCAACGCGGACTGATCCCCATCGCCGAACAGGAACGCTGGACCAGGACCGTTGACACGGCGATGCTCAGACGCGTTTGATCGAACCTAGCGCTGAACCGCTCCGCACTTTCGGCAGCGGCTTCGATGCGTCACGGAATTGGATCATTTCCGCCTCCAGCAAAAAAAACAGAAAGAGGATGACGCTTTCACGCCATCCTCCATCTTCAATTCTCTTTCCTTGCGCTGCGGCTCAGGCTTTGGCTTTGGCCGCTTCGGGCTTCTTCCAGTTGCGCTTGGGTGCTTTGGTGACAAGACCCTTCTTGAGCGCACGGGTAGAAACGCGCATGTAGCGCACTTCCCCGTTCACGAGTGCCTTCACGCGCTGCAGGTTCGGCATGAACTTGCGCTTGGTGATGGCGGTGATGTGCGTGCCGATGCCGCCGACCTTCTTCGCCTTACCACTGCGCCAAATGATGCTGCCCTTGCGAGGGCCTACTCCGGTGATTTCACAAATTCTTGCCATAAAATTCCTGTTTCAAATAAGGCCGCAAAAGATAGCGGACGAAACCCCGCTGGCAAGCTCTATTTCCCAGAAATTGCAGGCCAGTTGAAGTTTTGCCAGTGACAACCGACTCGGTGGCGCGACACTGGCGCGGCGGTGTTCTAAAGGCCGGCGATGCACAGCCCGCGAATTATTTTTTGCGCAATGTCCCGGCGGCGTGCGTGGGCGACTTCCCCGCGTCGGTTCTTCAATCCGGTCTTGTCCACAGTGAAGAGCAGATCACAGGTGCAACGGGTCTTTCGATCAAGGCCGTCCGATTCGTCCAACACCGCTTCAAACTCATTTGGAGATGCGTCCCCCGAATAGATCGTTGTGCATTTCAACACGACCACTCGATTCTTGCGCTCCGCGCGTCCGGCGTTGGAAACGATCACACAGGGATGCGGGCCGAAAAGATCGCCCGTCCAGATTTCCCACGGTTTCAATCCTCACCCCGCATGGATTGAGCGGCCACGAACCGTCGCGTCCCGGCTTCGTCGCGTTCCGGCGCGGAATAGATTCGCTTGAGCGCGGCGTCCGGGAGCGGATCCACGTTGGTAACGCGCCCGTTGTCCGCCTTCAAAGCCGCCCGCACTTCCGGCAGCGCCTTATGAACGCACTGCACGATGAGTTGGTTTATGGACCGGCCCGTGTCCTGGCTGGCTTCCTCCAGGGACGGACGGTCTTTGGCGGGAAACCGCGCCTGATAACGGTATTCTTTGGCAGCAACGCTCATGTCAGAATGATCCCATTGCAGGGCTAAAAGTCAATGAACCGTAAAGTAAAGGAACGAGATTACTTTTTCAACCGATAGAAGCGGCTTCCCGTGGTAATTGGATTCGTAACCATGCTCTGAGAGTCAACGAAGGCTGGCATATTCGTAACCGTGGTCCACGAATTCGGCGCGGTCAGATTGGTTGTCGCCTCCAGGGTGTAGCTGGTTGTGGATGTCGGCCAGCTAACCACGATATTCCCACCTGCAACACGAGCCTGCAATGCTGGCGACCCACTGGAAAACTTGCTCAAGCGATAAAAGCGACTGCCCGCAGAAAGTCCGTTCGTTACCGTGTATTGAAGGTTCGCGATTACAGGTTGGTTGGTGACGTCCGACCATGAACTTGTAGCCGTGAGGTTGGTTGTGGCCTGGAGAAAGTAACCCGTCCCGAAAAGCGGCCACGTCACTACCGCGTTCGTTCCGAGAATCTGTATCTGCAATGACGGCGCAATCAGGCTGTAAAACCGGATGCTGCTGACAGTCACGTTTGCGTTGGTGGAAGTGTCGCCCACGATTCCAAAAAACAATTCCACCTGCTGCCCCGCGTATGACGACACATCAATCAGCCCGCTGTTCATCGTCACATTGGTTTCGATCAGGCTTGTTTCGAGAGACAACACATTCGTGCCATTCAGTGCTGCGGCAAATCTGTCGGCTTTGCCATCACCCTGAAGTGTAAAGTCAAATGACATGGAGACAGCATCCAAAGGCACAACGAGAGGCAGCCAAGCATACGCAGGGAGATTCGCGGAACCGGAACCACCACCCAGCGGGTGTGGCCCTGAACCCGCCGTAAGCGAGCCGCCACCGATGCTGGTGAACAAATTGACGGTTATGGCCTTTGCATTCGCTGGCCCTGTGGCAAATGCGTATGGGTCTTGTGTAAGAGTATCTTGAATCTGCGCCAGCGCTTGGTTTCTCAGTTGTGCGAAGCCAATAATGTTCTCAGCTAAAGTGTATTTCTTTGGCCCGAGAAAATGCTGAAGCCTCGCATTGAGGAATTGCTTTCCGGCATCGTAGGTTGTCAAAGCGACATCCAACTGGGAAGTGCTGAACGACTGAATATAAACTGTGTTTGTAGCCGGTGCCCCGGTGATGCCGCCTTGTTCAAATGAGCGATCCCAACCCATGAGATTTAGGTTGGGAGAACTGATGGAGTCATCATACCAGTTGTAGGGATAACCGTGATCTACAATAACTATTCCTCTGAAAGCGTCCAAAAAGTGTTTGAGGTTCCGCACATCCACTAATGGTACGTCTTCCGAAATGTTAGTCAGAATCACATTCACCGCTTCGGGATGCAGCAATCCAAACAGGCTGATATAATTGTCTGCCCAAGCATCGCGTTTGGGCAGCGGATGTTTCCAGATTGGCTGCGGTGTCGAGTCATTCACCAGCAGAGTGCTTACCGTTTGAACAAATCCATTAAACCCTGTGTCCACGAATCCCCAAGCCACTTCAGCTTCGTCAAACAACGTCATGTGTGTCTTTTGAGGATTATAGTGAGCCGGACTATTTGACACGTCCCCATGAAGATAATCTGCCGCCATGGCGTTGACCAACGTGCCGAGACTGTGTCCGATGAAGTGAATTGGCTGCGCATAGTTTGTTCCGAGCGCCGCAAACAAATTTGCGCCCAGCGCCAACCCTTGGCCCGGGGTTCGACTGGCTGGGATGTTCAATTCAAGAATCCCCGACGACGCTTCATTCGTCCAGTCCCACGCCACGATGTTTGGGATGTTCGCGTTATTATTATATTGGAATTGCATGAGCGTTGACATTGCCAAAGGCCAGTCGCCGGAACTGCTGTTCCAACCGTGCGTCAAAACAATTGTCATTTTGTTCGTGTCCAAAGTGCCACCACCACCGGCGGCACCACGGAAGACTTTGAAATGATTCGTGTCCGTTGGAATCGTGTTACCGCCAATCTCCGTGACCTTTGGTGCCCGGTTGGTTTGAACTGTTAAATACAATTGGGCGACCTCACTGGTCACGGATCCATAGGTGTTGGTGACGACTACCGAATAGCCGCCAGCATTGGTGAGTTGAACGTTTGTGACTGAAAGACTCGTGTTGGTTCTTGAGGTGAGCGGACTGCCGTTGAAACGCCATTGATAACTCAGTGGGGTTGGGCCAGCCGCCGTAACGGCAAAAGTGGCGTTTGTGCCGACTTGAGCAAATTGACTTGTCGGCTGGGTGACAATTATTGGCGGGCTATTCGGAAGATAAACCACCAAGCTGGCGACTGCACTGGTTACTGACCCGTAAGTGTTGGTGACAACCACTGAATAGTTCCCAGCGTTGGTGAGTTGGATGTTTGCGAGCGACAAGCTCGTGTTGGTTGCACTTGAAATGCTCGCCCCGTTCTTGCGCCATTGATATTTTAGTGGAGAAGCTCCGGTGGCTGTGACGCTAAAAATTGCATTTGATCCGGCTGGCACAATTTGGCTTTGCGGCGGCACGAGCAGTAGAACACCGCTGCATGGCTCTGGCATGACGACAAATGAAATGTTGTCCACGTTAATCCGCAGATCGGTCGCATGACTCCCTAGGTTAATGCCGGTCTGATCAACGACGTTCATGTTCAACAGTCCTGCCAGGCAGAATTCCAAGTCGTAAAACTGGCCGTCGATGGACAGTGACTGGGAGCCTGCTCCCTGGAAATTGAAGTTGTTCACCTGAAAAAATCCATCCACGTTCAGCAGTCCTCCTGCACCCGGAGTTATTTCCTCTGCCGACATGCGAACAATCATCTTATCGTAGTTTGAAAGGTCAGTCGTCCGGTTGTTGACGGTGTTGGCGTTCCAAGCCGTCCCGTTGCCCCAACTAATCGCACCGCCTGCTCCGCCACCCATGTCCGTCCACTGCAATGAACCTGAACCCGCGGAGTTATGAGAAAGACCGGTCTGGTTCTGACCGCTGTTGCCCAGAACGGAGGCCCCATCAAAGTTTACGATGGCCCCCTGCAATCCACCCTCCACGGTGCCGGTGTCATGGGTGATCAAAGTCCGCGACGTGAGCGGTGTGCCAGCCGAACGCAGTTCGCGGAGCGTCCAAGTCACGTTCCCCAATCCGGCATGGTCGCGCGCGTTGAAGCCCATGGTGCGAATGTAAACCGCCTGGGCCGCAGTCAATCCTGAGAGCGGCACCTGGTACGTATTGATGCCAGGCGTCACAACCAAGTCCGGCCCGAGCGACACGTAATTAAAGCCCGTTGACGCCTGAACAAAGAACTGGACGTTAATGCTACCCGCACCATTGTGCCCAATCTCGTATTCAAGGTAATCCAAACCGGTGAGATCTGTTCCACCGCCTGCCGCCGTCGAAGACTCGCGTACCCGGTTACCACCATCGGAGAAGGCCTGGCTTCCGCCCGCCGTGGCACTGGTCTCAATAATCGTCAGTTCCCCGAAGATGGAGTTGTTCAATGTAGCGGCAGTACTGCCAGCCCCGAAGTTCCTTACCCATGACTCGATGCTGGGGGCTGCATTGCCCGTGTTATCCCACGTGTAAAGCGCGCTGGGCGATTGGGCGCGTGTGTGAAACGGGGAAAGTCCCCAAACGCAAACCAACGCCACAGACGCCCACGAAAAATCCTTCTGGCGGGATAAGTTTGGCCTCATAAGCAATCTAGCAAAAGCGTCACCCGAGCTCTTTGAGGTGAATTGCAATTCGGGAGGCATGGTTGAGTTCTACTCCTGTGCAGAACCCGTGTAAACTCTGCGGTTTAGCTCGATTATGTCGGCGGCGCTCAAAGTGATTTGCCCAAGCTTTCACCTCGCATTTCGTCTTCAGTTCAGCCGCCAGTCGCCCCTCGTAAATTTTCGCGACAGTTCAGACCCGCAGGAAGATTCTTCGTTGGTAAAGAAAACGAAGGAACCAAAAGGCCAGCCCCAGGGTCGTCAACGCCAGCACCAGGTCGCCGTAGCGTCCGAAATACTTGTTCACCTCGCCGCCAACAATCAGTTTTGCGAGCCCCTCGAAATCAATGAACCGCCCGCCAAAGTAAATCGTGATCGGGTTTACACCGATCCAGATGAAGGGCGTGGCCCATTTCTGAAATTTCCACACATCAATGATTTGATAAAACGCCGCCAGCAGCAGACAGCTGTATCCGCCCGCCACCAGCACGAACGACGATGTCCAGATTTTCTTGATGACCGGAAAGTTGAGATGCCACAGCCAGCCGACAGCCAGACACGCAATTCCCGCCGCAACCAGGTAACCGGCCTTCTTCCGATCCGGCACAGTGGTGTCCTTGAGCAGCATGCCCGCGAACACGCCGAGAAGACAACTGGCGATGGCGGGCAGCGTACTCAGGAGGCCTTCGGGGTCGTGGTCACCGTCCCACTTGCGCAACGGCAGATATTGTTTGTCCACGTAATTCGCGAGGTTTGCTCCTTCTGCAAAATTTCCCGCACCGTGTTCGGGAACTGGCACGAACGACAAGAGCGCCCAGTATCCAATCAGCAACCCGGCGCACACGCCAACCAAGGCTTTGGGCTTGAGATAACAGAACAACAGGCTGGCAAACAGATAACAGAGCGCGAGGCGTTGCAACACGCCGAGAAGCCTGATCTTCTCAAAAGGAGTGGAGAGTCCACCGTAGTAAAGGATGCCGAAAAGATAAAGGAGTGCGAATCGTCGTAATATCCTGATGACCGCACCGCGCCGGCCTGACTGCTCGATGGTCTTTGTCACGGAAAATACGATCGAGACACCGATGATGAAAACGAAGAGCGGGAATATCAGATCCTCGAAGTGCATTCCGGCCCAAGGCTTGTGTCTTAATTGATCCGAGATCAAGCCGATCGGACCGCTATCTGTGATTTTCTCAAGGCCCTTGACGAGGTCCTCGGCACCAACGATCCAAAACATGTCGAAACCACGCAATGCATCGAGCGACAGGAGACGCTGAGCAATGGGCGCGGCGATGGAGGCAGACGAACTTGGTTTGGACATGATAAGTTGAGGGCAATAATTATTCCGTAGCGTTCCACAGGCGAACACCGCCAGGCGTCATGGTCTTCGTGCAGCCTTGGATAACTCGACTCGGAGCAGTTGCATCCGATTTGTTATTTCTTATCCCAGTTCTGCTCTTTGATGAACTGCTCAAGCTGGACTTTCGGCTCGGCATCGTTCGGAATGATGCCGAAACGGGCCAGATACTTTGTGATATCGCGCAGGTGCTTGACTTCATCCTTTTTCGCCGCGAGCGCGTCCCCAGAAAGTTTTTGCAAGTTTTCAAAGTATTGACCTGCCAGACTCTCCGCCTTCTGGGCTGTCTCCTCGTCCTGCTCATAAACGAGCGACTCCGTGAGCCTCAACATCTCGGGCAACGGATTTGCAGGGTCTTTCAGTTTCGCAGCATCCTTGCGAATCATCGCCGCGATTTCCTTGCGCTTGGCTTCGGTCGCCTCGGCGGTGAGAACACCATCAGTCCCGCCTTCGACAGCGCGGGGGGGCAGTGGACGATACCAAATGTTGCGGTAACGAACAGGGTTGCCATGGTCCTGCAGTTTGAGCGGTCCTGCCGCCGGAAATGGCGACGGCTTGCTTCGACTCATGTGACCGGTGCCGCCTTCTAGTGGAGTGTGATCCTGCACCAACACACCGTTCACAAAAACAGTGATGTATCCTGAATCAACCTGTTGTCCGTTCTTGTAAACGGGCCGGCGAAACACAATGTCGTAGGTCTGGAACTCACCCGGTGGACGCAAAGGATTTACGAGCGGCGGATTCACTCCATACACGGAGCCAGCCGACCCATCGGGATAGGTCGGGTTGTTGTAATTGTCCAACACCTGAATCTCCACCAAGCCCATCAGGAAAACGCCGCTGTTGCCGCGACCCTGACTATTGCCTTCCACCTTGGAAGGTGCGGCCCATTCGACGTGGAGCTGACAATCACCAATCTGCTCCTTGGTCCGCACGTAACCGGAGCCAGGCACACATTCCATGGCGCCATTCTTGACAACCCACTTGGTGGGAACCGCGGTGCCGCTGTCTGCTTCCCATTTTGAAAGATCGCTGCCATCGAACAAAATCACCGCGTCAGACGGTGGTTTGCCGGGTTGTTCCGCCGAACTGAAAGTGCCAGGCGTAACAATTGTCGGCTGGGGACGGTTCGGGTCATGAACGGCCCAGGGATGATGTTCGTCCGGCGCGTCGCCATAAAATGGGGAGCCGACATTACCCGCCACGCCCGATGAAGCGAGCGAGAGGACTGCGCAAAAGATTAGGGAGGTGGGAAATAATTTCATAGTATTGTTAGAATGTGCGAACGAGTTTGCAATGTTCGGCGACCGGATGTCGAGCCTTCGTTGGCGCATGGATTGGTTTCTATGGGGTGGACAAGTTCAGGATTTCCCATCAATCTGGCTTCGCGATTCAACACCAATTGAAGAAACCGCCTCGCAAACCAACCAACACCACAACCACCACGTCATCATGAAATCTCTAAGTCGTCGCCAGTTCATTCGCAGCAGCGCCGTTGTAGCAGGCGCAGCCAGCGCGCTTTCATTCCCCTTCGTCGGCCGGGTTCTCGGCGCGAATGACCGCATCAACGTCGCCTGCATCGGCGTGGGCGGCAAAGGCGACAGCGACAGCAGCAATGCAGGCGAATGTGGCGGCAACATTGTGGCCATTTGCGACGTGGACTCAAACACACTCGACAAGAAGGGTAAGCAGTTTCCACAGGCGAAGCGTTTCAAGGATTACCGAAAGATGCTGGATGAGATCGGGAAGGACATTGACGCTGTGACTGTTTCCACTCCGGATCATCACCACGGTTCTGCGGCCATCCGGGCGATGCGACTTGGGAAGCATTGCTTCTGTCAAAAGCCCCTCACCCAAACGGTGGCCGAGGCGCGCATCATGCGAGCCCTCGCAGCGGAAAAGAAACTTAGCACCCAGATGGGCAACCAAGGCAGCGCCGAAACGGGTCTGCGCCGGGCGATTGAAGTCGTTCAAGCTGGGGTGATCGGAAAGCCGCTGGAGTTGCACGTGTGGTCGAATCGTCCGGTCTGGCCTCAGGGTTTGGATCGCCCGGCAGGTCAGGATACCGTGCCTGCAAATCTTGATTGGGATCTCTGGCTCGGCCCGGCTGCCGTGCGGCCTTACAAGCAGAACGTTTACCACACCTTCAACTGGCGCGGGTGGTTCGACTTCGGCACGGGTGCGCTTGGTGACATGGCGTGCCACACCGTCAACATGCCATTCCGCGCGCTCAAGCTTGGCTACCCAAACGTGGTCGAATGTGAGTTGGCCTCAAGGATTCACGCGGAAACATTTCCGAAAACGTCACGCATCCGCTTCGAGTTTCCCGAGCGCGAAGGTCTGCCACCGTTGAAGTTCTGGTGGTACGATGGCAATCCCGGCGATGAACTCAAACCGCTTCGTCCCCCGGCAGACTTGACACGGGAAATCTTACAGACCATGGGAACGCTGCCCCACAGCGGCGCGTTGATCGTTGGTGAAAAAGGCAAACTCTTTGCTCCGGACGACAACGGAGCCCGATTCCTCGTAGCCATGAAAGACCAGGACCTTTACATCGCTGGCGACAAGCACGACGCGGCGAAAGCCGTGCCGCAAACTATTCCGCGCTCGCCCGGCCACATGCAGGAGTGGTTCCGCATGATGAAGGATGGCACGCCAGCATTCTCCAACTTCGACATTGCTGCCTACCTGACTGAAATCATTCTACTCGGCTGTGTGGCTTTGCGCGTTGGCGAAGGCTACAAGATGGACTGGGACGGTCCGAACATGAAGTCAACCAACCTGTCGCAGGCGGCCCAGTTCGTGAAGCGCGAGAATCGCAAAGGCTGGGAGTTGTAGTCGCTCCGTACGCGGAGCACAGTTCAGTCATGAAGAAACGGAATGGGATCTGGCCCAGGCCAGCGCTTCGCGTTTGGTTTTCAGCTCATCGGCGAGTTGCTTTTCGCGTATCTCGGCCAGCAATGCGCCCATTGCCCTGCCGGGTTTCATGCCGAGTTCGATCAAATCCGCGCCCGTCAACAGCGGCGGGCGGATTTCCGGCTGGTTCGCAAGTTCCGCCGCCTGCTCCGTTAAGAATTCATAAATGTCCAACAACCCGTGTGAGCCGAGGCAGTCCAACCGGTGCAGTTGCAGTTCGAGTGGGAATGTTGGACGCAGCAGCAACCGTCGCAACGTGGCCTTGCGCATCTGTTTCGCGTCCTTGAACTGCATGTGATGACGAACAGCCACCACCACGTCCTCGATTTGTTTTCGCGGAAATCGAAGTCGCGTCAAAATTGTTTCCGCCATGTCCGCGCCGATGCGCTCGTGCTCGTAGAAATGAATCGAGCCGGTGAGTGGATCGCGACTGGCGGTCACGGGCTTGGCAATGTCATGCATCAGCACCGCCCACGGCAACAGCGGATGCGCGTCTGTCGGAAGCTTGCTCAACATCAGGCACAGATGCGCGAACACCGTGCCCTCGGGATGGAAGTCCGGCGATTGATCGCAGGTGATCGTCTCGGCAAGTTCCGGCAGGATGTGTTCAAGCAATCCGCTTTCCCGCAAAAGCTCCAGCCCACGTGCAGCATGGGGCGGCGCGAACAGCTTGATGAGTTCATCCCGGATTCGTTCCGCGCTGATGACTTTGATCTTTGCCGCGTGTGCTTGAATCGCTGCGAATGTTTCCGGCTCTATTTTGAAATCCAGTTGCGCGGCAAACCGCACCGCGCGCAACAGGCGCAGATGGTCTTCACCAAATCGTTCCTCGGGATTTCCAATGGTACGGATGACACGCGCCTGCAAATCCGCCTCGCCTCGAACCCAGTCGTGAAGTTTCTCCGCTACCGGATCAAAGAACAGACCGTTGATAGTGAAGTCTCGACGGGTCGCATCCGCCTGCGCGTCGCCGAAACTGACCTTGCCCGGCCGACGTCCATCCGCGTAATCCGATTCAGCACGAAACGTCGCCACCTGAAATTGCTCCTGACCTTCCACAACAACCATCACACCGAATTTCTTTCCAACGGCGATGGTGTGGGGAAACAGCTTCTCGATGCTTTCAGGCCGTGCATCCGTGGCCACGTCGAAATCATGCGGCTCGCGACCGAGCAAGAAGTCGCGCACGCAGCCGCCCACCCAGTATGCACTGAAGCCCGCAGCTTGAAGGCGGCGGACTATCTCAGTGGCTATGTCACGCATTGAACGGCTCACGACCGGATGATTTAGGATTTCAAAGCGCAAAACAACCCGCTACAACATTTCCATGCTCAAGACCGGCATTCTTAATCCGCAACTCGCCTCTCTGCTCGCACGCGTGCGCCACACGAACACGCTCGTCATCGCCGACCGCGGCTTTCCTTTCTGGCCCGGCATCGAGACGGTGGACCTTTCCATCGTGGACAACTTGCCCACGGTGTTGCAGGTGCTTGCGGCCATTCGACCCAACTACGTCATCGGCAAGGCCTGGATGGCGCAGGAATTCTTAAAAGTAAACACCAAGCCGGTGCAAAAGCGGTTTATCACCGCCCTGAGGGGTGCATCACTCAAATTCGAGCCGCACGTGGATTTCAAAAAACGCGTCCCGCATACCATCGGCCTGATCCGCACGGGCGACGCGACACCGTATGCGAACATGATCCTGGAATCGGCATAATTTGCAAATGCTGGCGTCTGGCAAACAGGATTAAGCGGCGCATCCCAGGGAGGGAACTATGTCGCCACTTTCAAATGCGTGATGCGAAACAATGCCCCGCGGGGTTCGTTCGCCACACATTCGATCTCCCAGCCATGCGCGAGAACGATCTGCTGCACAACCGCCAGACCCAGTCCGGTACCGTTTGCGTTGGTGGTGAAGTAGGGTTTGAAGATCTCTGCGCGTCGCTCCAGAGGCACACCAGGTCCGTTATCACGAATTTCCAACATGGCCTCGGCTGGCCCTGTCTTCGCCACGTGTACGCGAACCTCGCCGTTTTGAGACACGGCCTGCACCGCGTTGAGCAACAAATTGAACAACGCCTGCCGCAACAATTGTTCATCCGCTTCAATCGTGAGAGCGTCGCGCTCGATGTGAAGTTGGACGTGCTTTTCCTCCAGATCGTAATTCAGCGCTCGTGAGACTTCTGCAAGCACTCCGCCCAGAGAAACCGCTGCTGGCCTTACTTCGCGTGGACGCGAGTAGTTGATGAACTCGTTCAACTGCGCCGTCACCCGATCCGCCTCACCGATGATGTCGCCAGATTTCTGGCGAACCTCTGCCGATGCGTCAGGCTGCCGCGAAATCATCTGTGCGAGCCCGCGAATGATGTTGAGTGGATTGCGCGTCTCGTGCGCAAGACCGGCGGCAGCAATGTTCAGTTCCTTGAGATGAGAATTAAGCTCGCTGGCCCGCACAAGTCGGATCTGAAGTTCGGAAGTCTTGACCATGTTGCGCCACGCCATGCCAAAACCCACGACCGACAGCGTCGCCAACCCCACAATGATCATCCGCAACCACAAATCGCGCGCGGCCATTTCGCGCACCGAACGCGTGGACATGACAATGATGAAACTATGCACTCCCTGCTTCTCAATCATCGCCTGATATTCCGCCTCGCTCATCCAGGGAGGACGACCAAATCGAGAACGCCGCCCGCGCCCGTCACCTTCACCACGTGACCGTCGCTCACCCTCCCCGTGCATGCGGTTTGTTGCATTGCGAATATCCGATGGCATTTCCCCCGGCCCGTTCGAAGTGTTGAACTGCGGCGGCGGTTCACGATCAGGAGAGTTGCCGAATCGTCCGCCAGACTGCGTGCGGTTGGTATCGCCGGGTCGAGGAAACGCATCACGCGGAAGGACAATCGGCGGGTTCGTTGTTTCAAATTCGCTCGTCACGCTGGTGCCGAGGTCCACGAGGTTCATCAGTGTGACAGTATCCTTCTCCCAGACTTCAGGCTGCCGCGGAGCCGTCCTGGCGTGGAGGTCAGAATTCGTCGGTGCCGAAGCCACAATGTCGCCAGTGGCATTGAGCATTGCGACAGCGTTCAGTTCACCGGGGCGCACGAGAGCATTCAGCGCGGATTCAAAACGCTCCTTGGAAATGACACCGAAAATGCGCTGCGAGCGAAGCACCACTCCAACGGTGGTGGAAATATCCTTGGCGCGATTGCGAAGTTCCCCGCGCGCGTTCTGGTCCACGCGGGAATGTTCGAGAGCCTGCCAGCCGAGCACGAGCACCCAGGCGGCAATCAATAATCCATAAACCCAGAATGTCCTGCGCTTGGATTCCATATCCTCGTCATCCTCGCCCTTCTTCCCGTCCTCGCCCTCGCCCCCAAAAACTGAGGGCGAGAACAACGACAAGGACGATTCTTAATAAACCTTCTTCCCGCTCTTCTTCTTCGTCTCTGGTTTCTTCACCGGCATATCACCAATGAATTTTTCCAATTCCTGTTCGGTAAACGCCTTTTCCGACATCGTCGCCTTGCCGCGTTCCGTTTCCGTCATCGCCGCCAGGTGCGATGGCGACATGACGATGTGCGGCGTGAGGAAGATCAGCAGTTCCGTCTTGGTGTTGTTCTTTGCCTGGCGTTTGAAAAGATTCCCAAGCAGCGGAATATCGCCAAGGATCGGAATCTTGCTGTCGCTGGCAGTTTTGTTGTTCTGCATCAACCCACCGATGATCACCGGCTGGCCATTTGGGGTCACCACGACGGTGTCTGCGGCACGCTTTGCAATCACGGGAACACTCGCCCCTGTTGAGATGGACACGCTCTGGTCCGTGAGCGAGGAAATCTGCGGCGACACAATCATCTCCACCAGCCCTTCGGAACTGATGAAGGGAGTAACTTTCAGGATGATACCGACATCCTCGTAGCTGACTGAGTTGATGGCGTTGCCAAAGTTGTCGTACCGCACGTTGGTAATCAGCGGTACGGACTGACCGACGGTAATGGTGGCAGGCTGGTTGTTGCGCGCGAGAATCGAAGGCCGCGATAACACCTCAGTCTTTCCTGCCGTTGCGATTGCCCGAAGCGTGGCCTGATAATCCGTCGTCAAGATTTGATAAACACCCGCACCCGGCGGTGTGGTGCCGAACGCCGTGGTGGGAATTTTGAAGGGATTGACCTGAAGGTTGGATGCAACACTTGAAACGCCGGATGCGCCAAAGGCATTCGCTCCGGAAACCTCACGATCCCCGCCTGCACCTTTGCTAAAACCACCTTCGATGCCGATGTCGTGACCGTTGTTATAAGTGACTTCCAGAAACACCACCTTGATCAACACCTGCGGTTTTGGTTGGTCCAGATTTGAAATCACCTGGCTCACGTAATGGCTTGTGTCCTCGTCTGTGATGACGATGACCTGTCGGGTTTCCGGATCCACGGACACCACGGCGCTGCCCACCGTGCCATTATTGTTGTATTGACGAGTGGTGCTGCTGGCTGCGTTACGGTTTTGACCGCCACCACCACCAAATCCACCAAAGCCCGGGAACTGCGCGTTCGCTGAAAACGCCAGCGCTAAGAGGGCGAGCACTGCCATCACGCGTCCGAATTGTTTTGTAGAAATCATTTTCATCATCGTTGCCTCAAGAGTTATTAGAATCCGCCACTGCGATTACCGCCCGCACGTCCGCCGGTGCCACCCGTCCCGAAGCCAGAGCTGTTTCCACTGGTTTGACTTTGATTCGCCCGGTTCTGGAGTGCGTTATTCTGTTGTGAGCTTCGGCTGTTGTTGCGGGTGTTGCTTGTCTCGAACATCTCGGCCAGCACCTGTTGCACCTGCTGCGGATCGGCATTTTCGAGCGAGAACACATAAACCTTTTGTTTCTTCGCCGGGTTTGAATCCAGTTGTTCAATCATCTTGGCGATCTGATCCATCAAACCACTTGTGGCTGTCACGATCACCGACGCCGTGCGCGGGTCCGGCACAGCGGTGACTTTCGTACGCTTCTTCATGCGCTGGCTTTGGGTGTTGCTTCCACCAGTGTCCGCGCCACCGCCGCCCCCAAAGAACCTGCCCAACCCGCCTGGCCCGCCACCACGTCCACCAAATTGGAACGGCGACTGGTTTCCTCCGGTGGCCGAACGAGTTTCGTCAGGAAAAGCGCTCGTCAGCAGGTTTGCCATCTCGGTTGGATCCGCGTACTGCAACTTGAACACACGCACGTCCGTCACGTCCTCCGCACCGGAATCAATCGCCTTGATGATCTCCGCCACGCGATGAATGTTCGCCTGGGTGTCGGTGATGACGATTGAATTGCCCGCTTCGTTTGCGGTCATCGTCGTCTGGCTCGACACGAGCGGTTGCAAATCCTTGATCAGTTGCGTCACCTCAACGTACCGCACGGGCATGATCTGCGTCACAATCTCGTCGTTGAGTGGAATCGTGTCCGGATTGCTGCCGCTCTTCACGGGGATGCCTTTGGTTTTGGCTTCGTCGCGATTGACAATCGTAAGCTTGCGCCCGCTGCGAATCGCGGCCAGACCGTTCTTGTGCAACTCGGAATCGAGCACATCCAACGCCTCCTCCTTCGACATTGGCTGCTTGCTTACTACGTTCACCTTGCCACGCATCGTCGCCTCGCGAATGATGATGAACCCTGCCGCTTCACTGAGGTAATCGAGCACCGTCTCCAATTGCGCATCGCGAAAGTTGAGGAGCAAACCACCGCTGGCGTTTGTCATTGCAGTATTCGTGACAACGTCAACATTGGTTGTGACAACATCCGGTGATGGGACAACAGGCTGTGAAACCTGCGCGACGGGTGATGGCGGCACGGCAGGCGCGTTTGTCGCCGCTTCCTCCGCTGCGTTCAAGGTTCGGGTGGCAAGACTGGCCGCCAGAAATAGTTTCAGTGTTGTTTTCATCGGTTTAATTCCTGTTGTCGTCGTTCAATCAATCGTCGCAGTACGGGATCCGTGGTGTCCGAAGCAGCATCCGCAGGAGCCGCGTTTTCCGCAGGCGCAGTTGCCCCGGCTTCGCCTTCAGTTCGCGTCGCGTTGGCATCGGGTTCGACCACGATGACTTCCGGCTCCGTGGTCGCATCAGTGGCGGTCGCCGCACCCGCCCCGGCGATGTCATTCGTGCCTGCGGCAAGCCCGTCGTAAATCCGACCACGCGAACTGCTGCGAGTCGTGCGGCGACGTGAACCACCGCCGTTCTCATCTGCAATGAACCAGTCGCTTTCGTCTTCGCGCCGCATCTGCTGGCCCACCTGCAGTTCGAACACGTTTGTGCCCTCGACCAGCTTCACCAGCTTTGGATTCACAAGGGCGAGTTTGTATCCGGCAATTTCGCCGCTGGCTTGGAGGGTTTTGTGATAGCCCGGACTCGTCCCATCAAAAAATGCGAACGTCCCCTTCTCGAACTCCATCAACCCGACAAGTGTGAAAGATTCAACTCTGGATGCAGGCTGTGTTCCTGCGACACGGGTACGGCCCGGCCCGGACGGGCGACGGTTCGGATTAAAAATGTTTCGCTCGGCAATGATTTTGAAAGCGGAGTAATCGAGCTTTGCGGGAGCGTTGGTGGATTGTGCGAACCCTTCAGTGCTTCCGAGTGCCACAATGGACAAGGCAAACGCCAAGGTAGCGCGCGTCAGTCCTCTGCGCGCCGCTGTATGAATGTTGATCCGCGGCACGCACTGCGGGACTCGCGCTGACGGAATGTATTTCAAAATTCTCATCGCGTCTCCTCCTTCGGCAGCAACACGAGTCCACTCACCTGCAATCCCAGCGCGAGTTGCGCACCGTCCTTGTCCTTCGATGTCAGCTCGAGCGATTCCACGCGCAATGCCATTGCATCCTTCTCCAGCGCGTAGAGGAAACGGCTCAATGTGCTGATCGTTCCCACCGCGTCCACACGACATTCAAGCGTCATGTAGCCATCCTTGTCGCGCCGCCACTGTGGTGAAATCGAATTCACCCCAACGCGGCTCTCCTGCGACCATGAATCAAACGCTTTCAACACCTGCTGCTCGGCCAGCGATGTGTTTAGCGGCAGCGTGTTTGTGCTCATGTTCTCCCAGCGCGAACGGTAGGTCGTCTCGCGTTTGATCAAGTCCGTTCCTTTTGCAACCTGCTTTCGCAAATCGGCAATCTCCGCCGAACGCGATTTCCAGGCCGCAACAAGCGGCGAGAACACCAGATGATCGCCAACAAGCAACACCAAGGCTGTGGCCGCCAGGATCATCAGCATTTGCTGGCGATTCTTAATTTGCATTTGCACCTCCCTCGACCCAGTGGAAATCAAACGTGAACTGCACCGGCGCTTTTCCCTGGATACGATCCACCTTGAGATCAGCCACGTTTGGCACCTTTTGCAAACGCCCGTAAGTTTGCAGCCACGATTGATTATCCCGGGCCACTCCGGTGCAACTCACCGCGTTTACATCGCGGATCTCAATCGTCTTCGCGGACACGACGCCATCCTCCGGAAATGCCGAGGTCAACTGCCGCAGGATGCTCAACGTGCGATGCGACTCGTCAAACCACGGACGATACTGCCGGATGTTTGCCTGCATCTGATCCAATTCCCCCACCTTCGACTTCATGTCCGACCACTGCGAACGCAACCGCCACAGTTGAATCTGCTGGATCAGGAATACGCCCATGACAAGCAATAAAATGCCTGCCGCCACAGCACCCGCCTTGCGCAACTTGCCCGTGGCATATTTTGCGGTGAGTTCCTGGAAAGCAGAAACGCGCGGCGGCAAAAACTCGAATCTCGTCCCCTGCCCTGACAGCACGCGCGCCGCAATCGCGAACGCCGTCGTCACCGGTGCTTCCGCCGGAATCCCCACCCCGAACTCTCCGGCATTGAACTTTGAAAACACCTCCGCCTCGATGTCCATCGCCTCGAAGCGCAACTGGATTTCGTCCGCCAGTTGTTGCGCCAGGTCGCGCGACCCAAACACACGCGCCATCTTGAGCGAATTGCGCATGCCCTCCTCCAATTGCGCGAACGTGATGCGAAGCTCACGCGCAATCATTCCGCTGTTCAAAGTGCGCCGCCCGCCTTCATTCTCCACCGCGTTCTCCAGTGTCCGAAGCATTACCACTCCAAACGCACCGGTGATTTGCACCGACACATTGCTCTCACCGATCAACAACGTCAGGACCGTTTCATTTTTTGGCGGCTGTAAAACTGTAATGCCGGGCGAAAAACTCTCCGGCCTCAAGCCAGCCGCACGCAGCACCGCTTCAATCGTTGTGATGTGATTGCGCGGGATGCCTACCTGTGTGGCGTAAACCCCGCTGGCAGTCTTGAATCGTGACACACCGGTCATCAATGTTGCCGCATCCGCATGAAATCCGCGCTCGGCTTCAATCTGCAAAAAGCCGGCGACGTCCGCCTCCGCCAGCTCCGGCAGTTTTGTCTGCGTGGTCAGAGCCCACTTGAGCGGCAGCGCGAAGACGCAATGCCTTACGCGCACCTCTGCTGCATCAAGATGGTTGCGAATCTCGCGGCCGACGAGTTGTGGATCGCTCGCGAGCGGATCAAGCGTCAGCATTGCAGTGAACGTCTGCTGGATCTGCAGCGCCCCATCCACGCGCTTCAACACCACGCCCTCCAGCTTTCCGCCATCGAGCGACAGCCCGAGCAGCACGGACGATTTCTTTTGTCCCGGCAGTTTCATTTTATGCAAATCCATCATGGTGTCGCCTTTGCCAGCCAGCCATTGCGAACTTCCGTTCCCAACGCCCATCCAAGGTGGCTGAGGTTTTGGCGATAAATTATCTTCGGCGCGCCCTCGGTCAGGTCATAGACAAATTTGGTTCTGCGGTAGCCACGACCAAACGGCCCGAGCGCCGCCACATCTGCGGTGAACACGTAGGCTTGCGCCGTGATGTATGGGCCGGCCAAAGCGGCGTTCTGGTTGCCGAGAATGTCCTTCACCCAAGCGACCGTAAAAAGTTTGTCAGGGTTCGCCATCCGGTAGCTGATCAAATCCTGCGCGTGGTCTTCGCCTATCCCAGGAATACATGTCAGCACCGTGGCGCTGGCAGTGTTCACGTTGACGCGACCTTCGATTATCACACCGGTGGACGTCGTGATGTCCGTCTCAATCTGCTCGGCTTCTTCCACCGTGATCCCTGCAATCGTGTAAAGCTCCAACACGCTTGTGAACTGGCGTGTCGGCGGTCCAATTCGCGCAAGAATCTGGTTGGCGCGCGTCGTTCCAAATTTTTCCTGAAGATACGCGCCCATCTGTGTGCGCCCCGTGTTGATATTGATTCGCGGCGTACCGTCACTTCGTATGTTGGGTTCGCGACTGTAAACCGTCACGTATTCCATGATGCCTGCGTTAAGCAGGCCGTTGCGGTTCTCGTCATTTTCACCGGTATCAAGAATGCCATTACGGTTTGCGTCTTCTCCCGCGATGATTTCACGCGTCGCACCATTCACAAGGTGCAATTCATCCACGGAATCAAACGCTGCGTTCTTGCAATGATACGGCGGGGTGAGTCGCGCATAAACATCCTCCTCGGCTCCACCCGAAGTCAGATCGCTGTCAGAATCGCGCCAGTCAATGATGGCAGCGGCGAGCTCGGCGGTCATCGGCACTGGCAACATCTCGAGCATTTCCAGCGTGGCCGTGTTCAGGTTCAGCTTCGACGCTTCATCCACCAGACCAAATGCGACTTCTCTTGGAGCAATTTCGTCGTTGTTACGACCGATGAGCCAGAAATGAGAATCGCCCACCAACACGGCGGCGCTTGAATAATCGTCCATGTAAGGAATGACACCGTTCGTGGCCTGTGCCAGAAGAACCGAAGTGACATAACGTGCCGCGCCCTCGATTGCCTGATCCGATGCGATCATCGAAACGCGATTGTCCGACGCGCGCAACTCGGAGCGCATCGAGTTGCCGAAGTAAAGCGTCATGGCAACAAGGCCGAGCGCGACCCACAGCACGATGATGAGGATGGAACCGGAATGAGCCGGATCGTTCACACGCACGTTCACGCGCCACCTCCTGCCACCTGCGTGGCGTTGGTTCTGGCCTGCGTCACAATTGGCACGAACAGCTCAAGCGGTTCGCGTTGCGCGCTGCTGGCATTATTCTCTCGCGCCATGGTCAGCCGCACGCGTACCGCCAAAGGCAGCCCTATGTCGCCAGCGTCCGTATCCCATGTCGTGCGCCAGTCTGTTCCGTTGTAGCACTCGTATTCCATGCTCTCGACGCCACTCATGACGAATTGCGGATCGTATTCCTCCACCGCCGTCGGCATGAGGTTGCGGGTCACAACGCGCACCAGATCACGACCGCGCAACGTCGTCTTGTCAGTCGAGTTGGTGAGTTGGTAGCTGACCCTCTGCAAGTCGCTCCATGGATTCTCGTCACTTAGAGCTCCAGTTGTGGTGTAAAACTCAATGGTCGCATCACCGCCGCCGAAGCTTCGACCGCCCGCGCCGCTTTTGAACCAACTGCCGAATGCGCTGTTGGTGGGCGGAAGAGTCGTGCCTTGAAGATCGCGACGCATCATCGCGAACGCCTGCTGGATCGGCGCGGACTCGTCGAGTATCGCCGTCGTGGTGCGTTGAAGGCGAAGTCCGCTGAAGAACACGGTATTGATCGCCACCAGCACGATTCCAAAAATGGCGACCGCGATGAGAATCTCGATAAGCGTGAATGCAGCGTTCTTAATCTTACTCTTAATCTCCCCGATCAATTCCAAGGCAGGATTAAGAGCAGAAAGGCACGGCGGCAGCCCGTGGGATTCACCCACGCTCTCGCTCCGCTCAATTGTGCCGCTCAATTTCATCATTGTGAATTTGCCAGCGTGCTCAATCGCACGTTGTAATCCTGGCCCTGCACGGGAAATGTCACTTCGACCGACAACTGCTGGATCGTGCTGTCGCTCGTGTTCCATGATTCAGTGCGCAGTGACCACCTGTAATCCCGTCCGGCCTCGTTCAGACTTCCGCTCGTCGCTGATTTGTTCCAGTTCGTCGTCACGATCATCTCGTTCAAAATCTTTTCCGCCACGCGCGCCGCGTTGCGTTTGCGATCCGCCACTTCACCCGCACGACTCGCAATGCGCAGTCCCTGCAACGCCACAGGAATCACGATGGCCATGAACAGCAACGCCGCCAGCACTTCGGCCATCGTAAAGCCGGCCCGCGCCTTAGCGCTGCGCTGTCTTGTTGCTAATTTCATAGTTCAACCTGTTCCGCGACTGCGCCAGATAAAGCACCGAGCCCTCCCGATCCTGCAATCGCAACGCTTCCGGGCTGGCCTCGTCGAACGAACCGTCTGGTTGGAAGCGGATGCCCGGCAGATTGCGCGCACCGCTGTCGCCCGACACCGCGCTGCTCAAAACACCGTTCACCATTTCAATCGTTACATCCTTGTCCAACGTGTATGTCAGCGACTTGTCATCGTGATCCACGAACGTCAAATCCTGTTCGAGGCCATACTGGTGCTTCGTCGGATCCACCCACAAAACGACGGGCACGCCTTCCGACGCCGCCCGACTCTGACCTTCGCGAGAGAGTGACAATAACCGCCGGGCCTCGCCATCCAATGCACGACCTCGGAAAAACTTTCCGAGCGAAGGCGCTGAAAATGAAATCACAACGATGAGCAACGTCATCACCAGGATAAGTTCGATCAGCGTGAATCCTTGGATTGAGCCTGCTTGTTTCCGCACTCCAAATGTTCTGCCAATCTTCATCGCGTTGGTCCTGAAGTCTTACTTGGCGTTCTGCCAGTTCGTGATGTCGTCCTCGTTGCCCGATTTCCCATCCGGCCCCGGGCTGGACAAGTCGTATGAAGTCTTGTTCATCCGACCTGGACACTCGTATATGTAGTCGTGCTGCCACGGATCCTTGGGCATGTCTTTGAGGTATGGCCCCTTCCAGTTTTGGGCATCGCGCGGCGGGTTAACCAGATCACCAAGGCCCGACTTCCCCTTCGGGTAATAACCATTGTCCACTTCAAATGCATCAAGCGCCGTGCTAAACGACGAAATCTGCGTTGCGGCAGCGGCTTTGCGCGCGTCCTCGGTGCGCCCGGCGAATTTAGGAACAACAATCGCCGCAAGAATGCCAAGGATGACAAGCACGAGCAGCAATTCGATCAGCGTGAATGCGCGTTGCCGCGCGTTCCGCGTTGCGTGGATTTGAATTTCAGATTTGGTTTTTATGTTCATAGGTCAAATCAAGGGTTCATTTGATGTGTTGTTGAAGCGTGAAGATCGGCATCACCATCCCGATGAAGATCGTTCCGATGAATCCCGCGATGAAGAAAAGCATCAGCGGCTCGGCAAGCGCGACGGCAGTCTTCATCTGACGATCCAGATCGCCCTCGGTCACGTTGGAGATTCGGATCAGCTCCTGGTCCAGCCGCCCGCTTTCCTCGGCCACGGAAATCATTTCGAGCACCGAACCGGGAAACAGCCCGCGACATTCGGCCAGACTCTGGCCAAGTTGCCCGCCAGCCTGCACGCGCTCGATAGAGGATGAAACTGCGTCCACTAAGATTTGGTTTCCGATGGATTTGCGCGCGACATTCAACGCTTGCACCAAAGGCACGCCGGCGTTTAACAACGTGCCCAGCATCCGACAAAACCGCGCCATCGCAAACTGCGCCACCAGCGGTCCTACAACGGGCGACTTGAGAATGATTCCCTCCCACATGCGCCTTCCCTTTTCGGAGGTGAACCAGTTGCGTGCGAGCAATGCTAGGACCATGATTCCCACCACTACAAAGAGTCCGTAGGAGCGGACCACGTCGCTGACACCGACGATCACCTGTGTGAGCGCGGGCAGTGCTGCGCCAAAACCAGAGAACACGAGTTGAAATTTAGGGATGAAATAAGTGAGCAGAAAAACCACGACGCCCATTGCAAGAACGAGCAGGATCATCGGATACAACATCGCCGTCATCACCTTGGAGCGAAGCTCCTTCTCACGGGACTGGAAGTCGGCAATTTGTGCCAGCACAAGGTCCAGAAACCCACCTGTTTCGCCGGCTTGAACCATTGCCGTATAAACACGAGGAAAGGTATCCGGCGATTTTGCCATTGCGTCGGCAAGCGACATGCCATCAATGACCAGTCCGTGAATTTCCTTCCACTTCGCTGCTGCAACCGGGGTCGAGGCTTCCTTGTGCAGGATCGTCAGCGCGCGACTCAGCGGAACTCCCGCTGCGAGCAAACTCGAAAGCAGGCGCGTAAAATTCTCCAGAATGCGCCCGGAGATTTTTTCGCCGCCGATCCGCATCGAAAGCCCGCCCGGCTTCTCGGTCTTCGCGCCATTTTTCTGAGCGGCAGCAGAACCAGCAGATTTTTCTGCCAGACTGATGGGACGCAAGCCCAGTCCTTCCATGGCGCGAAAAGCCTCCGAGCGGCCCGCAGCCTCCAACTGGCCCTGCGCAACCGCGCCATCCCCCTGGAGCGCCTTGTATTCAAACAGCGGCATGAGATTTCTTTGGAGCGTGAACTTCTATTGTTGGTTTCGGTTCGGCTTCAGGCGCGACGTTGTTCAACGCCTGATCCTTTGTGACGCGCAAAACTTCCTCCGGTGTGGTGATGCCGAGGCGCACCAGCCGCCAGCCGTCCTCGCTCAATGTGCGCAGCCCGTTCTTACGCGCGACATCTGCAATTTCTCCGGCGGAACTATTCTTCAGCACCAACTGGCGCACGTCGTTGTCCACGTCCATCCACTCAAAAATCGCATGACGTCCGTGATAACCTGTGTTGCGGCACTCGCGACAACCAACCGCACGGAAGACAGTCGTCTCGGGAGAAATTCCCACCTGCGGTTTCAAAGCCTGCGTGGTAGGCGATGTGTCCGACTGGTTGCAATGCTTGCAAAGCACGCGGACGAGTCGTTGCGCGAGCACGGCTTCGAGCGACGAGGCAACGAGATACGGTTCGACGCCCATGTCCACGAGGCGCGTTACAGCCCCGGGCGCGTCATTGGTGTGGAGCGTGGAGAATACCAGATGGCCCGTGAGCGAAGCTTGAACTGCAATCTGCGCCGTCTCGCGGTCGCGAATTTCACCAATGAGAATCACGTCCGGATCGTGACGCAAAATTGAACGAAGACCGCGTGCAAATGTCAGCCCGGACTTCTCCGAC